>JAFGVP010000074.1 GCA_016937945.1 Pontiellaceae bacterium
AGCTTCCGAAAACAATCGATCCACCGCCGACTCCGGGCGAGCTGTCGCAACGCGCCACGCCTTCGGTCGCCCAGACTTCCCGTCCATTCCTGATATCAATACAACGAAGAATTCCCTCTCCCTGATCCAGAATCACGATGTGCTGCTCATCAATCACGCTCGGCGATCCCAACAGCGTGCCGCCGGTATCCAGCCGCCAGCGCTCTTCACCCGTTGCAGCATCCAGCGCCAACAGGGTCCCTCTTGATGATCCGGAAAACACCAGCCCGGCATGACAGAGCAGCGGCGCATCAAACCGCAGCGGCATCTCACCGCCGGACGCGCCGGCCCGTAAAAAGGTCTTTTCCCAAAGGGATTTACCATCGATGGATAATGCAACCACACGCCCTTTTCCCGGCGTCGCAAAAATACGGACGCCATCGGAAACCGGAGGATTATCAATCCGGCCGTTGGTGTTATAGATCCAGAGACGCTGCAGGGATTCCGGCAGATCGGCGGCTGAAAAACCACGAAGGTCTGCACCGCCGTGATAGGTCGGCCAGTCGGCGCCCTGTGCAGAACCGATACAAAGGCCGAAGAGAAGATGCAGCATGAAGCACTTCAAGGTCATGGCGCCTCCAATACCCGGTTGTAGAGTTCGATCAAGTTCTGTGACATCGTATCAATTCCGAATGATTCATGGACCGCCCGCCGTCCACGGGCTCCAAGGGTCCGCAGCCGTTCTGGATCCAACAGCAGTTCCTGCAGCGTCTGCCGGAGATCATGGTATATCACACCGCCGCCGGTGGCCTCAATCAGTTCGGGAAATGCACCGGCATCCGGCTGCACGACGGGAACCCCCGAAGCCATGGCTTCAATAATATACGTTCCGAACGCTTCCCCCTTCTCCACGGGCACACACATCACGGAAAGCGTTTCGAGAAACCGGAGTCGATGCTCCCGACCGAAGTCCTCCAGAAATTCCACATCGTCCGCCCAGCCGGCCTGTTCCAGCCGGCGCCGCTGCCGCTCAACACACATCAGATCTTCGCCGACCGCCCCGCCGGTGGCCCGGAGCTTCAACCGTTCCAATCCGGGAACCTGCTTTAATTCGATAAATGCATCCACCAGCCGAGGCAGACCCAGCTCGTCATTCATGCGGGAAAGATAACCCAGCACCGGCGTATCCAGATCCAGCGAAGCCGTTCCATAGCCGTCCAGATCGATTCCGACATGCACCACATCCACCTGATCCGGCGACAGGCCAAGACGGCCTTCCATCTCTTCGGCAAACCAGTGACTGACCGCCACGAACCGGTCCACGTACTGAGTCCGCTCCCGGATCGCCTCCCAGCAGGCATCATCATGCGGCGGGCGGATTTCATCCAGCCACCAATCCTCGTCCTGAAGCGTGCATACGACGGGAACATTCAGTGTCGAGCGGATTTCCGGGGCCAGACCGATCAACAGCGCATTGGAAATATGGACCAGGTCCGGCCGCTCATGCTCCTGCAGCCAGCTCACCAATCGTTCCACCTCTTTGCGCTGGTTTCCATCCGCACCCTCCAGCATGGAGAGGGTCATCGGGCCCAGATCCCCCGCCGAAGTCGTTCCTTCCATCCGGGCCGCACGGCGCAGCATCCAGCCGGAATCAAACAGACGGTCCAGCCAACGCGGAGTATGACGAAAGAAAGGCAGCGCCTGCTGAAGCCATACGTTGATGCCGCCGAAGAAAACCGGCATGCCCTCCTGAGCATCATTTCCATCCGTGAACATTGGAAGGTACATCGGAACCATCACGACATCGCATCCCTGTTTTCTCAAGGACTGAATCATCGCCATGTCGCGCATACAGTTCTGGCAGTAGAATGTGCCTCCCGATCCCGGTATAATATGCACTACTTTCATATCGCCCTCGCACAAACGTCTCTTTAACGAGATTGTCGACCGCAAAGAGAACATTCCTATGCGCTGTGTTTCCTTGCGTATTCGCGGTCATTACCTATCGTGAATCCGCGTTGCATAAATTATCGTTCCTCCGCATCGCGAAAGGCAAGAGCGCCGGTGGGACATTGTTCAACACAGACAGCTGCAGTCTGCATCAGCCCCGCATCGAGAGACTCCCCGAACGGAATCTGGACCTTTGTTGCGATTCCCCGCCCCATGAAGGCCATTCCCGCGGCGTCTTCATCACGACGTGTGATCTCTACACACAAACCGCACTTGATGCACTTGCCGGGTTCGAAGAGAACCGATCCACCGCCGATCAACTGAACATGCCCCCGTTCATCCGCCGGGTATACCGATGCATCGGCCCCATATTGCGCCGCATATCGGCGAAGCCGGCAGGACACCGGCTTGCGACAGTCGCAATGCAGACAGCGCGCCGCTTCCCTTTGCGACGCCGGCGACGCATCAGGAATCGCACTGCAATTCCCGCCCAACTGCTCAACTTCACTCTCCCGCAGCCGGCCGATTCGGGAATCAAACGATTCAGTCGCGGACTCTCCGTTCAACTCGTCCGCAAACCGTCGTGCAGCCGCTTTCCCGTTGGCCACCGCCTTCACGACCAGCTTATGCTCCTCCGGCTCCACAACAGGAAGTCCGCAGGAATCCCTCTGCATAACCGGATCAAATAAAATACCCTGCGAGCGCAGCACATCGATTTCCGCATCCAGGATCTCCCGGGGCAGCTTTTCCAGTTCCCGCAATGCGCCGCCAAACTCCGCCCCGTCATCAAAAACCGTCACCTCAAACCCCAGCAGCCGCAATTGCCAGGCACAGGCCAAACCGGCCGCGCCGGAACCGGAAACCGCCACCTTGCATGCTCCGGCTTTCAATTCGGGAAGCCGTCCTGACAAATCTTCCCGGGGGACATCACCATGCAGCTTCCGGATCGTGATCGGAGAGTCGAGCTGACCGCGCCGGCACCCCTTTTCGCACGGCGCCGGACAGACGTGACTCAGCACCATGGGAATCGCGAGATCCCGCCGCGCAATCCAGCCGGCGGACTCCATACGGCCTTTAGCGATCTCGCGCAGCATATGCGGAATATCCAGACCGGCCGGACAGATGCGTGTACAGGGGGCCTCGCAGTCGCCGACATGCTCACTCAACAGCAGATTAAGAATGTCCCTGCGGGCGGCTTTCACCTCATCGCACTCCGTTTCGATCTGCATGCCCTCGGCCGCACGGGCCGAACACGCCGGAATCATCTGCCCCGTCACCCTGTCCTTCACGACACAGATCATGCACGAGGTCTGCGGCGGGAGCCCGGGCATATGACACAATGTCGGGATCTCAACCGAAACCGATGCCGCCGCCGTCAGGATCGTGGCTCCATCATCCACCGTCACGCTGATTCCGTTTATGCTTAATACAGGCATCGTCTACTCCACCACAACCGCGTTTACCGGACAGATCTGACGGCAGTTATCACAGCGCACACAAACCTCCGGATCAATTTCATATTGCGTATACGGCTCTCCGCGAATTGCATCCACCGGACACTCCACCGCACATTTGGAGCAGCCGATACATTCGTCCGTGATCCGGTATCCGACCAGCGCCGTACATTTTCCCGCCGGACAATGCCCACGGATATGCGCTTCAAATTCTTCGCGGAAATACCGCAGACTCGTCAGGACCGGATTAGGCGCCGTTTTGCCGAGGCCGCACAGACTCTGCGTTTTAACAGTCTGCGCCAACTGCTCAAGCCGCTCCAGATCCCCCGTCTGACCACGCCCCCGGCAAAGTCGTTCGAGAATCTCCAGCATGCGTTTTGTTCCAACGCGGCACGGCGTGCATTTCCCGCACGACTCGCTCTGGGTAAACGAAAGAAAATAGCGCGCCATCTCCACCATGCAGTCGGAGTCATCCAGAACCACGAACCCGCCGGACCCCATCATGGCCCCGACCTCCTTCAACGCCTCGAAATCCACCGAGGTATCACCGAGCGACGCCGGGATGCATCCACCGGACGGACCGCCGACCTG
>JAFGVP010000010.1 GCA_016937945.1 Pontiellaceae bacterium
CACCCTTGTCCGCCTCCGGCTCCAGTCCCCCTGCAGTATTTCCTAAGAAAGAGGGACTGCATGGTTCTATTTCGTAAGGCTACGGTCAATCTGTCCGAAAATGAACTTCGTGCCACGGTTCAGGAGGATCTTAACAGCTATCTCATGCTGCGCCGGGCGGCGGATGATCTGGTTCGCGAGTTTTCTCAAAGCGGTCTGCTCGAGCGTCGGGTGGATAACCTGCAGCCGGCCGAGCGAAAGCAGATTCGTGCGCTCTGGCGCGATGGCGTGATGGCTTTTCTTGAGTTTGATTTTCTCAAGGAAAAATATCGGGGATTTTATCAGATCGACTATGTCGCCGAGCCGGAGCTGCATGCCAATGCCTTCATGCTGGCTTACATGGCCTATGTGACGCAGTACGATGCCTGTCTTCAGATTGTCGGCATGATCGGTGATAACGATTTCATGGAAACGCTGCTGAATGAAGCCGGAGAAGGCATTCCTTCGGACAGTTATTTTGTGATGAAGCAGCGGCTGACCAATCCGAATGTCATGCTGCGCATGAATACCGGCGCTGCCTATCGCGAACTGATCCGGAAAGATGTTTCGATTGATGCCGGAATCATTGCCGATTTTGACCTGCGGAAAAATCATTTTTACCGATCACTGGGAACGCATGCTGATATCTTTATCGACAATCCACTGGATCAGCTTGAGCGAACCGCGTTTGAAACCATTCTGCCTATTCAGAAAAAGGTGGCGGTCCGTATGAGCTATATCCGGACGGCACGGCGGGACTATCTCATTACGCCGGAAATTCTCGCCGGCTGTCGTTCGCGTCTTTCTCCCGGTGATATTCTGATTCAGCGACGCAACTGGCACATGACCAATATCGGGATTCCCGGATTCTGGCCGCATGTGGCACTCTATGTCGGCACCCCTGAGGAGCTCGAAAATTATTTCGGCGAGATGGATGCCGATGTCCTGAAAAAGATCAAGGAACAGTATCCGGCGGTCTGGACGCAGCTGAATACGTCGGCGCCGGACGGATATCCCCGCTGTGTGATCGAGTCGATCCGTCCCGGAGTGGTTTTGCAATCGCTCGAGACCAGTGCCAAATGCGATTATCTGGCCGTTATCCGTCCCAATCTTTCGAAAAAGGAAAAGCTGGCGGCGCTCATGGCGGCCTTTTCCCACTATGGAAAACCGTATGACCTGAACTTTGACTTTACGACGGATAATGAACTGGTCTGCTCAGAACTGGTTTACAAAGCATATAAAGTGGCCGCTGATTTGCCGCTGGTTCCGGAGGTGATTAACGGGCGGCTTCTGCTGCCGCCCAACCGTCTTGCAGAAACTTCCGTGAAAAACATGGGCAAGGACGGCGCCTTCAGCTTTGTTCTTTTCCTCGATGCCATCGAACGCCGGGATGTTGTGGTTGAACGCGATCAGGCCGCATTCTGCCAAAGCTGGCAGCGCCCTAAATGGGATGTCATGCAGCAGTAAATCGGTTGGACGATCTCGCCAAGAACGCCGTTTACTCAGAGCACGTCAAGCGGGACGGTTTCCAATAGCCGTCGGCCGGATTCGCTGATGCGGCCTGATTCGAAGAAGGCATCAATATGGCTTAGGATTCGGTGTGCCCGTTCGATGCGCTTGGCCAGAGTTTCCCAGTTCAGGTTTTCCAGGGTGTTGTCAGTTTCAATTTCGACCAGATGGGCGCCGGACAGGACTTCATCGCCGACATGAATCAGCAGACGCCCCAGCACCTGCGTAACCCATCGGCTCTCCTCATCCGGCATCCGGGCCAGCAGTTCGTCGCAGAAAAAGGCGTAGCAGATGGGTGGGCGGCCAAAGGCGAGCGAGCAACCGTCTTGCTCCAGCCAGCCGTAGCGGTCGTCGATATCAGATGGATTTATTTCGGCATGCTCCATGATGCGCCGGAGGAATGCACTGCAAAGGGTCTCTTCGCAGATGTCCGCCCGGCAGCAGCACGCCGTGCACAGTCCGCAGGATTCCGTGCAAAGAGTCTGCATCCGTTCGCTTATGGCGGTTTCAAGTTCGATGTAGGATTCGGTAAATTGGTCAATAGGTTTCATGGGCGGTTATCCTAGCTTGTTGAGATGCAGAATCAATAGTTCTGGGCAAAGAGATAATCCTTGTCATCTGCATGGGCTGGGGTAGGGTCGCGCTTCTCCTGCGGAGTCGGCTGCGGCGGGCTGCAAGGGATCTTAAACGAATCTGAAGGTTTCGTGTTACGGAACGGAGGAATCCATGGAAACGCGTCTGGGCTTTGTCGGCCTGATTATTGAAGACCGCGAAAAAAATGCGGCCAGTGTGAATATGCTTCTGAGTGAGTTCGGGGATATTATTCTCGCCCGGACCGGTGTGCCCTGTCCGAAACGCAACTGCTCGGCCATTACACTTGTGATTGATGCCTCGACCGACCAGCTCGGTTCCCTGACCGGAAAACTCGGACGCCTTCCCGGCATCTCCGTTAAATCCATGCTGAGTAAACCTTCAAAACCTTGATGCTGATCAAGGTGAATCCGGCAAATCTTCGTAATCTGTGGACCAATGATGAATACACGAACTGAACACGATTTTCTGGGTGAAATGGAAATTCCTGCCGATGCACCGTGGGGTATTCATACGGCGCGCGCTCTTGAAAATTTTCCGATTCCCGGGGCCGCTGTTGCTGCCTCGCTGACCGCCGCGCTGGCGCAGGTCAAAAAGGCCTGCGCTCTTGCCAATAAGGAGTTGGGTTTTCTCTCCGCTGAAAAAGCGGATGCGATCATTTATGCCTGCGAAAAAGATTGGTCGGATATCTCGATTTTGCCGGCTCTGCAGGGCGGTGCCGGAACATCAACCAACATGATGATGAAC
>JAFGVP010000011.1 GCA_016937945.1 Pontiellaceae bacterium
CAACGGGGGTGTAGCTCAATTGGTTAGAGCGCCAGCCTGTCACGCTGGAGGTTGCGGGTTCGAGTCCCGTCATCCTCGCCACGTTTTAAGGTAATGTTTACAAGGGTTTGCTGAAAAGCAGACCCTTTTTTCGTATCCGGCTTGTCGGCCGAGTTGGTCCGAAAGTTGGGCTTTGGCCGTTTGATTCGCCCGCTTCGTATAGAAGCGATTCAAAACGTAGCGCGAGACGGAGAAGAGAAAATGGCCCTGGAAATAATCCGGAAAAAAGACAGATCCCTGAAATCGAAGTGGTGGTATGGCCGCTTTGAGACAAACGGGAAAAAGAAAAACGTGAACCTCGGCATAACAGTTAATCATTTGTTTTCACCCACAGATTCAGCGGAAGACCCCATATTTTTAGTCGATATCGTCCGATTGCGGCATCGAGGGTTTCAAAGAGGCGCTCAAAGTCCGACGGGTTGCACTTGAATAGATCCTCTTTTAACCGGTCACTATTCCACGATTTGTCGGGGTATTGCTTATTGTATGCCTCCCGCATGATCTCGACATAGAATTCATTTTTTCGGATTGGGAAAGCTGCTCGTGGATGAAGCGCACTACCGCACGACGACGGAAGGCTGTGGCGAGATTGAGAACGTAGCCGTCCGAGAACCTGATCCGCTTGAAATCAGACTCAATAATGATTTCAGGATCAGGTCGATACTGGCCGGATGAAAGAGCGGCCTTATATTCCAGTATGGCCTTCCAATAGGCAGGAGATGGGGAAAAGGAACCCGGTAGCAGCAGGTTAAGAGATTAAATCCAGTACTTGGCCTTATCAGGGAAGATCCAGCGAATGCCGCCGCGCGGATCGGGCCGGTCACCGGTGTAGCGGGGAATCACATGGATATGGACATGCGGGATGGTCTGGCCGGCGGCTGCGCCGTCATTGATGCCGATATTATAGGCGTTGGGAGCATACCAATCGCCCAGTGTAGTGCGGACATCCCGCACCGCATTCCACATTTCCGACTGCCATGCCTTCGGCAGCTCATAAAGCGAGGGGACAACCCTTTTCGGCACGACCAGTGCATGACCCTCAGACACCGGGAAACGGTCATAAAAGGCAACGGCATATTCGTTCTGCAGAATGACCTGCCCGGGATCAATCGGGGCAAACGGCGAATCGGACAAGAGCGGAAGCGCCGTTTCCCGGGCGAGGGCAATCAATTCTGCGGCATGCTCCGGGAAATACCGGTGCGCAATGGCATAGCGGACGGTGTTGCGGGCTTCCTGGTTCTGGAACAGGGAAAACCATTCCGGGTTTAGATGGGCGTATTCAATGTGGCTTTCAAGCCACTTGTTGCTGAGGTTCTTTGACCCGGGCCTGGTTTGGGCCATGTATTCCGCTTCCCGTTCCTTTACGGCGACATGATTCCAGATTGATTCAGTGTCCCTCGCAGTTTTCAGATGCCAGAACGGCAGGTTGGGATTGCAGTCGTCGCTCCCCTCCCGCACCACATTGAAGTAGGTCGAAAAATGGCGGCGAAGCTCATCGCCTAAAGGGAATTTGTTTTTCCCGTGAAGGGCGATCATATCCAGAGCTGCCAGAATCAGAACCGGCTTATGCGGCCCCTGCTTTTTCTGCATTTCCAATGCATAAAGGAACTGATCAATCCGATTCATAAAACTCCTTTATAATGCTCACGCTTAACCAACCAGGTCCCTTTGACCTGACGAACCGGTTGTGTATCGTCATTGAATTTGACCCAATACATATCCGCATCCGGTTCATCAGGGTAAACGAGAATATCTTCGCTGATCCCGATCCGGATACGGCCGACGCAGTGGTACAATAGATGTTTCGCCGGTTCAGGGAGCATGCCGGGCTGATATTCCTCATCCGGGGGACCAACAAAAACAACACAGTCCCCGTTACAAAAATCCCGGTCGGTGAAACGGTACTGATCTGAGTGCTCTCTATAAGGATTGCTCATCGGCCGGCCTTCAGAACGGTTTCCGCAGTCCACACCACACCGAACTGCTCATTTATCTGGTTAAGCTGCGCGTTTACCTGATCTGCCTCCATATCCCACTGCCAGGCATCGAGCGGGGCATCTGAAAAATGCGGGGAGCCATCGGGATCGATGCGGCGCAGATACCGGCCATGCTCATTACGGATTACCACTTTCATTTGCCTCTCCCCGTCAGCAGGTACTGAGGTGTGGTTTTCAGAATTTTTGACACTGCCAACACTTCATAATCGCGGACGCAGCGGGTGCCGATTTCCAGTTTGGTGATGTCGGTACGGCGGATATGTACCTCCTGCTTCGCCAGAGCTTTCATCAGATCGGACTGAGTCATCCCCAGTTCCTTTCTGAGTTTCGCCACCCTGGCCCCTGTAATGTTCTTCCCGTTCACACTCGTGTTCCTTTTTCGAACATGATACACCGTTCTGCAGACGAGGCAACTGGAATGACAGATCATCTCACACCCGAAAAGCGCAGCTGGAACATGGCGCAGATCAAAGGGAAGAATACGAAACCCGAACTACTTGTGCGTTCATTGCTCCACCGCGCCGGCTACCGTTTTACCGTGAACGGCCCGAAAAACAAAAAGCTGCCCGGTAAACCCGATATCGTCCTACCGAAATATAATACCGTCATCTTTGTACACGGCTGCTTCTGGCATCGGCATGAGGGATGCAAAGGAACCACTACGCCTAAAACCCGTACCGAATGGTGGCAGGCAAAATTTAATCGGAATGTCTCTAATGACCGGAAACATACCCAAGAGCTAAGGAAATTGGGATGGAAAGTCATAGTAGTGTGGGAGTGTCAGCTAAAAAATCCCCGAAAAGTAATCAGCACGATTGATAACCGGCTATCTAGGCATTAAATCTCTGAGCTCATCTGGGGTTAGTGGCGGATGCCTTCGATGCAACATGGCATGGCAATTCGGGCACACTGGAATCAGATCAGCACCCGGATTGAGAGCGTAACTCCCCCGCATATCCGCCAGTGAAACTATATGGTGCACATGTATAAATCCGTCACCCAGATCTCCAAAATGCATCCCAAAATCAAAGCCGCAAATCTTACAAGTTGATCCGTGAATCTCTATGCAGGCAGCGCGGTTAATGCGGCTCCGTTCATACTGTTTAACCAACCGAAGTAATGCAGCGCCTTCGCATTCTCCTAAAACCTCTACTTCATCCACGCCTTCAAGAGGAAGCAATGCCACTGCAAGGCCAAAAAAACCTGTGGCCCAAGGAAAAGCAACATCAAAATCATAGCCAGTTGATTTCTCGATGACCACCCCAACTTTTCTCATGGAAAGATGAAAGGACGACCAATCTTCCGGCCATGATTCAGGACTAGAAGCATCTGCGGGAAGTCCGCCAAAATCCAAAGATATGCGTGCGCCCTTGGATTTCAGGGAGTCAGAAAACACAGCAAATGCTGCCCGTTGCGAATGACTGGCCGCACGCATCCCTTCGACCAGCACCGAAGCATAGTTTCCGGGAATAAAGGTGGCCGAAACTGTTCGCCATCCAAGATGGAGTTCTATCTTGAAAGAGATCGTATGCTCAATCCCGGATGGGCTAATAGTAATGAGTTGCCCATCGTCCCGCAGAGAAGCCTCCGCCTCAACAGCAAGGCCGAAGCGCTCAGTTAATGCCCTCGAAAAATGTGCTGTATCAATCATTCCTCATTCTCTTCAAGATCGGGCTCCGGAAGGTCTTCAACCAGCTTACGCAAAAGGCGGGAAACCTCGAAACGAAGTTCTTCAAAATGAGTTTTAGTTGCATCATTAATCGTACCCAACTCAGCCTCAACCAATGCCCACAGGAGCGAGTCCATGCCCTGAACCGTTACATCAGAAGCAAGGTTGGGAACATAGACCTTGTGGTAATAAGGATGGCCGGTATTAACTCTGACAGCATGGTGACCATCAAGAATGGCCGGCGTCCACAGTATACCGTCATCAATACTGTCTGCCGGCTGCACACAAACCTGCCCTGGCGCTGAAGGTTCCCCGACTTTCAGCTTTAACCGAACGGTCCCTGATTTATTTTTTACCTCAACATCTCCGGAAACAGGATCAACAACGGTAACCTCTGAATTGCGCAGATCCTGTTCCTTTTCGGAAATTGAACGATTGGAGCCTTCGTGAGCATCTTTGGCTTCATCTACAACCTTTTTACGCTGACCTTTTCTGTATCGTTCATTCGCCGCATTCCGCGGAGCCGGAAGGAATTCATTCAAAACCCAATTATAGAGCTCTTCATTCAGTAAAATGCGTGACTTTTTAATATCAACCTGGAAGGCCTCATCCGATTCATGGGTGAAGGAAAATTCAATTCGCAACAGGGATAAGTGGGGTTCTTTAGAAAACATGCCCAGCCAATCAGCAGGATGTATAAGTCGGTTCTCCCGATAGATATAGATACCCTGCATATTATTCGTCAGACGCGCATCTTTGGCCGATTCCGGTGTGGAGAAATGTTCTCTCCGAGGCAACACAAATGCTCTGATACAGAACTCGACCGGATCACCATCAGGCAGTTCTGCTTCAAGGACTTTTTCGGCAACCAGTTCGGTTTCCGCTTCGCATTCACAAAATGGATCCCACGGCAGCACAGGGAGACCATTTAGCGACATTTCAATATCCCGAGCCCGAGGATCATCAATATTTAAGAAACGCTGATATACCATGGATGCGTGCTCTCGAAATCCGGCTACTGCCTTTTCGAGCGCTTTTCGAGCATGTTTGCCGCCCGGATCGGAGTAATTTTTCATCATCCGATCCACTTTATTCCATAAAACTAAAGTACCGGACGATTCCGCAGCAACTTCTTCCAGCATACCCATCTCATAATCTTCAGGTGAATCAATGAGGAGTTCCCACTCCGCAGCGGTTACAACATGATCCAAATCCCATGTCGCCTTAATCAGACTGTTATCAGGAGAGTTTCTTGTTATCACCGAAAGGCGCCGACAAAAAGCTGTAGATGCCGTTTTGAGCCCCAATCCAAACTTGCCCAATCTTTTCGGATCAACACGCCCTTGCGCACCATACGTCATGCCGTCCAGAAGGGTTTGCTCATCCATTCCACAGCCATTATCAGCAACAGAAACAAGAATATCCCCGTCTAAATCCATATTAATTCTGATATCAATCTTTGACGCCCCGGCATCAACGGAGTTGTCGACAATATCGGCAAGAGCCGTGTTGAAATCGTACCCGGTATCTCTAAGGCCCTCTATAAGACGCGCTGGATTAGGCGGCAGCTTCTGTTTTCGAGACATGATTTTCCCCTTCTATATTTTGACAACTTTCCACGAATTGCTGAGCTTTAATGGTCCGATCGACTTCACTTGGGCGCCATCTTTTTTATACATAACAGAATAAAACCCATCCGAATCCCTTGATAAGGTCAAAGTATCTCCAGCTTTTAAATTGTGGGCGTTAATGAACCGGGTCATGCCGGTCATCCGGTATTCATTTCTGGTTCCGCCAAAAAACTTATTGTTATAGTAAATAAATGAAAATGACCACTGCTCCCCAAATTGGTCATAAAACGTAATAAGAACTCGAGGATTTTTTTCGGCGCTATCCAGTGTCGGGAAAAAGGAGAGAATTTCCTGCTGCTTCGGAATATGCATACCGGCCTGATGCCCGCCGGTTTCGCCGGTATCGTTGCGGCTCAAGAGCTTTGTAATCGCATTTGTACGCGTGTTCACTGTTTTGCCCATCCTATAACCTCCCCTTGGTAATCTGGATTGTTTTGAGGAATCAGCTCACAATGCACGCGCCCTTCTAGGTCAAAACCAATCACGATGTTATCTCCCTGGGTAGCCTTTGCCATTACGGGATTAGTTTGAAAATAAAGGCGAAACTCCGACCTAGTTTCATGTGCTTCCCGAGCCTCATACCATGTTACAAATGATTCATAGACCGCAGCGTCGCCCCGTAATGAAAATAGAGCGCTCCATTTTTGATTATCTGTACCGAAAATGCTCCTCAACTGAGCCACACCATTGAACTCATGCTGATTAGAACGCTTCGGACTCGCCTCAACGGCGGCCAGTGTTTTGATACATGAACAACGAAACCTTACTGGTTGAACAGACATGACAGGTCCTTGGTTAAGTAAACTTGCTTTTATAAATAGGCATCTCTGGCACAGAATGGCAAAAAGTATGTGCATCGTTTTTCCGAAGAAGCGATTATCAACAGTCACCTCCCGAATTGCCACAAGGCGATAATTGAAGAGCTCTTGCCACATCGGCCGCTTCCACCGCAGAGGCCTCTGTTCCAACGACCGCTGTTTCGGCTAAAAGGCGCTTGCGACCAAGCCGATCATTAATCACATCCTCCACCGTATCAGGATAGAAGAGACGATGAACAGTAACCGGAAGCGTCTGTCCCCTGCGATATGAACGAGCGGTCGCCTGATCTTCCACCGCCGGATTCCACTCCAGCGTATAATGAATTACATGATTAGCTGCAGTGATATTTAATCCCGTGCCAGCGGCTCTTGGATTCAAAACTAAAACCGCAGAGCCCTCTACCTCAGAAAAGCGGTCTACCACTCTTTGTCGATCTCCTACCGGTGTCCGCCCGTCAATCTGCCAAGCTGGTATGTTGAAGCGCCCGGGCATGTCTTCACAAAGAAAATCAGACATCGCTGTAAATGATGTAAAGACAATTACCTTCTCACATCTCGAAACAATCTCTTCCAAAATTTCGAGCAATCGACAGTATTTTGAACTACTCAATAACGAAATATCGGAGTCCAGGCCCAGAAGAGCAGGATGTGTGCAAAACTGCCGTAGGCGCAACAGCGAAATCAGCGTCGCTGACTGCCCATATTCATCAGCCACCTGCTGGCGTATGTGCTCATATTCACTGATTTCAGCATCACTCATATTAACCGGCTGCGGGATAATAATCTTTTCCGGAAGATCCGCGGCAACGTCTGCAACCCGCCGACGCAACATAAGCGGACCGTAGCCTTACGAAATAGAACCATGCAGTCCCTCTTTCTTAGGAAATACTGCAGGGGGACTGGAGCCGGAGGCGGACAAGG
>JAFGVP010000075.1 GCA_016937945.1 Pontiellaceae bacterium
GACGCTTTGATTTCTGAACTTGCTGAATGCAAGCTGCGGTATGTGCCCGAAACTCAGACATTGGTTTAATATCTTGATCTAGAATTATTCTTTGCATTGTCGCGCTCCTTTATCTGTGCTGAATAAGGTACAGAATAACGTACATATGTCGACTTCGTATTTGAGATATTATTTAGACAAAACGTTACGTATGACCTGCCGCTCGATTGACGACAGGAACAAAGAAAATGCGCCAACGCGTTAAGGTCCATGCGCTGGTTCTGTGGAGATTGTTATGGTTGTTTTTAAAAAGCATGGACATCAAAATCAAACAATTTTGGATTTTTGATTAATGTTACCAACGAGTATTGGCAGGAGACATTGGAGTCTGGAATTAAGATCAGGATTCACAATGGGATTCTTTCCTACTCGGCAAACGGATACAAAGTTCGGCGTCTAACACTTGGACGCTTGACCTATTTTGAGTGTTATATCAACAACGCTGCGTCCGAAGGCCTCAACTCCAAGATCCAGGCGATCAAGGCCAATGCACGCGGGTTCAGGAACTTTGAGAACAACCCGGTCAAGCAAACCGGGCTCTCCATCAAAGAAGGGGGCAATAAAAAATCCCCAACTCGTTATGAATTAGGGATTAAGGTGGTGGCGAGACCCAGAATCGAACTGGGGACACGCGGATTTTCAATCCGCTGCTCTACCGACTGAGCTATCTCGCCGTAAAATTGAAGCGCGAAGTATACGGAAACGCCGGATTCCGTCAACTGCTAAAAACTAAAAAATGACACGGAAATAATCGCCCTTGCCCAAGTGCATTATAGCGATATCTTTCAGCCGATTTATGTCCAGCATATGGACCGTGGTTTTTACTCATACGAACGTTTCGCCAGTCCATCTCCCCATATTTTTTATCCGGCAGGAGGGGAGAACGACTTTTCTCATGTCGCAGAGTTCCGGTGATATTTCACCTTAATAATGCGTCTCCAAAACCACCGGGAATCAAAATCTTTACGACCGCTCTTCGACTATTTTTTACGAATGATTCCCGAATGTGTCTTTCAGCATGAATTAGCTCGTAGTGGCATAATGACTGCTTATTACCCGCATATCAACTCATGAAGGGAGCCATGAATGAAACGTTTCAGGGATATGTCGTTGCTGGGAAAAATATTGATTCTGTTCGTTGCTATGATGATGCTGCTGTTCGGCATCATGCTGGTGTTGTACAGCCTCAGAGCCCGGGACAACGCGGAAAAGACCGTGCTGGAAAAAGCAAAGGCCATCTGCATGATCGCTGAAACGAACCGCGGAGAAATGGAACACCGATGGGAACTCGGGATTGTTACCCACGAACAGATACGGGCATACGCTGAAGCCGGCGAGATGGAAAAGACACTTGCAACCATCCCCGTTGTTGCCGGTTGGAATGCTGCTCAGAAGCAGGCGGATGAATGGGGCTATACCTTCCGGACTCCTAAGATGAGTCCCCGCAAGGCATCAAATATGCCGGATTCGGTAGAGGCCGAAGTGCTTGCCAATCTGAAAGCTACCAATGCCGAGGATGAATTTGTTATCGATCATGAAAAGAACCAGCTGCGCTATTTCCGGCCGGTTCGATTGACCCAGACCTGCCTGCTCTGTCATGGCGATCCGTCCACATCCTCCGAACTCTGGGGCAATAATGATGGACTCGATCCCACGGGCGGCAGAATGGAAAACTGGAAAGCGGGAGAAATCCATGGTGCATTTGAGGTTATTCTGAGCCTTGATGAGGCCGACGCAGAAGTTGCAAAGAATATAGAGAGTGCGGGCGGACTGTTATTGCTTGGCATCCTGTTCGGCAGCGCTCTTCTCTGGTGGGTCATCCGCCGATATGTATCCAGACCCATGGACGACATTGCGTTGGATATGATTTCCGGAACCAATGAAGTGGCCCAGGCCGCCGCCCAGGTTTCCCAGTCCAGCGAATCCCTGGCCCACAGCGCGACCAATCAGGCGGCGGCCGTTACTGAAACAGCGGCGACGCTGACCCAGATGGCTGCACAGACGGCCTCCAACGCCGAGAATGCGAATACCGCAGATGCCCTGATGAGGGAAGCAAAACAGACTGTCGACCGCAGCGCGATCGCGGTCAAGAATATGGCCGAAGCCATGAAAGGGATCAAAGACTCCTCCATCAAGGTTTCCGAGATCATCAAGGTCATTGAAGAGATTGCCTTCCAGACCAACCTGCTGGCCTTGAATGCCGCGGTGGAAGCTGCCCGTGCCGGCGAGGCAGGCAAAGGATTTGCCGTGGTGGCCGAAGAGGTTCGTAACCTTGCACAGCGCAGTGCAACAGCAGCAAAGGATACCACGGAGCTGATCGAAGGAACTGTAAATCGAATCGGCAACGGAGCAGAGCTTGTCAAAACACTGGAATCCAGTTTTAGAGATATCGAAACAAGTGCCGGAAAGGTTGCCTCGCTGGTTGGTGAAATTTCCGAAGGGAATACCGAGCAGGCGCACGGCGTCGATGAAATCAACAAGGCCATCAGCGAAGTGGATCGCGAAACCCAGCGGGGGGCGGCTACCTCCGAGGAAACGGCATCGCTCTCGGAAGAACTTTCTGCACAAGCGGCCAGCCTGAAAGATCAGGTCAGCGCACTGGTTGCCCTGATCGAAGGCCGTTAGCAGCCGCATTGCCAGCCAATAAAATCAATGCCGGGTTTCTCCTGAACCCGGCATTTTTTGTGCCCACGCAACGGATGCGCCGGACCACGCAATAGCTGCCCCGCATGCTTGTTGAGTTTGAGTCTAAAAAAAACACAAAGGTTGCTTTATAAGCTCTCAACTGTTAAACATTACGATGTTTTTATATCGATACTCGAATCAAACGCATACCAAAGGAGTTCTCATGAAGCTTTTTAAATGGATAACCTTCTCTGTCAGCCTTCTTTCTGCTTCCGCCTTTGCTCAGGATTACACCGTGGAAGGAAACATTGGAAAGGGTCAGTTTAAGCAGCTGGCCATTGCGCCCGGCGATCTGATCTGCGGATTGAACACTTCCGGAGAGGTGGTCATTTACAAAGCCGACGGAAGCGAAGAAAAAATCATTAAAACCGGCTTAAACGGCGCCGAAGCCCTCGCAGTTTCCCCCAACGGATCATTTCATGTATTCAGCAATATCGTGGAATCCAAGAAGGTTAAATCCGGTGCCCGCATGGTGTCGGTGAATGTTCCGGTCGGAGTGCAAGATACCGTATTCGATGCAAATGGAGTAAAGGCAGACTCATATGTCCTGAACATGCTGAAGTCGGTCAAGACGGCCCGGTTTATCGGGGAACACCTCGTTGTCGCCGATCTCACGGCCCGGACCGTTGTCGTTATCGATCCTGAAAGCCATAATGAAACCGCAAGGATCCAGGACGGCCTGCGCCTCTGCTGCGGCATTTTTGATGTCTGCGCCGCCCCGGAAGATACCCTTGCAATCTCCAATCTGGGCGCGTTCAAGCTTCAGCAGTTTTCGATGGACGGCAAGCTGGTGACGGAGTTCGGCAAGCGGGGTCGTGAACTGAACGACTTTCACGGCTGCTGCAATCCGGTGAGCGCCGCCTACCTGCCTTCCGGCGAAATCCTGACGGTTGAGAAGGATCCGACCCGCATTAAAATCTACGACGCAAAGGGTGAGCATGCCCGACAGATCGATGGAGTCGATGAACTGGTAAAGGGATGCAGTTACATTCCCGTGATCGTCGACAGCCAGGGCAATATTTACCTAGCCGCCGCAACGAAAAACTGCATTGTGAAATGTGTCAAAAAATAGGTGGAAGACATGCGCTTGATTCCTCTCCTGTTGCTGTCCGCTCTTTTTATCGGATGCACAACACCGGAACCGGAACCGCGACTGCAGCTCAGGATTGCGGTAAACGATATCTATTGCACCGACACGGCGTGTGCCTGTGTGCATGATATTGCGGCACGCACCTATCCCGAAACACTGGATCGTTTGTCGAAGATGTTCGGAATCGAACTACAGCTCGACTATTTCATGGATACCTATCAGCTTGAAGATGCCCTGCGCTCCGGAAAATATGACGGAGCCCTGTGCAAGCCGTGGTATGCCATGCGGCTAAACAAAGAGACCGACGCTGACTTTGAGCGCCTTGTCGACGTACTGGATCCGAACAACAACCGATGGTTGACCGGGATCGTTATTGTACCGACCAATTCACCGATCAGTTCCATGAAAGAGCTTAACGGAAAACACATCTATATCGGGGAAACCGATGCTTATGAAAAGCATTATGCCGCACTTCGCCTCTTTGAACGCGAAAACATTCAGCCCGCAAAAATCGATACCAATGCCAGTTGCGGCGAAAACATCGGCGAACTGCAGGACGGCAACGCCGATGCGGCGGTCATCAGCGACTATGCTCTCTCAGCGGATTGTGCAGTCGACTTTGCGGCCCCGCACGAATTCAGGATCCTTGGAAGCACAGAAATGATTCCCCTCACCTCTCTCCTGCTCAACATGGATCGTGTTCGACAGGACGATGCCCTGCGGCTCCGCGAAGCCCTGCTGGCCCTTTCCGGAGAAGGTGCGCCGGACACCCTGCTGGGGAACGGGTTTGTGGAAATCTGGCCGTGGAATCCGCCGGAGCTGGAGGACCAGCCGTGAACCGTCGAAAGATGCTCCGTTACGCCGGGGAGCTACTGGGAGCCGGCTCACTGGGCGCTATGGCATGGCGCATTTTCTCTTCTCCATCGGAGGATGCAGAATTCATAGCACAGAGCCGGCGCTTTGCCTGGCAGATTGATCCCGACAAATGTAGATCCTGCGGATTATGTGCAACGGCTTGTGTGCGCAAACCTTCAGCTGCCAAAGCAGTGAACGACCAGAAAAAGTGTTCCAACTGCGTGGTCTGCTACGGGCATATTTCAGACAGCCATATTGCCTCGGAAAAAATTGACAGCGAAGGGCAGCGCGTTTGCCCCGTTGATGCCGTAAAACGGACCAATTTCAGCGGCGGAGCGGACGGCATGTTTCTGTATGAGCAGCATCATGATGAGTGCATCGGATGCGCCAAATGCGTTAAACGGTGCAATGAACATGGCTCAGCCTCGATGTTTATGATCATCCGTCCGGATCTGTGCCTCGGATGCAACGAATGCGCTATCGCCACAGCCTGCCCGCATAATGCCGTCCTGCGTATTCCCCGCGAGTCGGTTGATAATTATCGGGGAGACTACTGGTTTGACCAAACCTACCTTATGGGAGGCGGCGCTTGATCCGATTACGCTTATTGATTCCCGTTTTCCTCATGGCGGCGTTTACCGTATTTGCTCAAGACGCAGAAGATTGCCACCGGCCGCCGACCTATGAGTTAATGGAGTTCAAGGATGCCTATGCCCCAGTCGAATTCATGCACGAATCTTTCAGTTGGGAAGTCGCGGATGTTGTTGTGCTCGCCATACTGCTGGCTGTGGCCAGCTTTCTGTCCGTGCGCCACTCGGCTAAATGCCGGTTTACTGCGTTGACCGTCGCTGCGCTCGCCTATTTCGGGATATTCCGAGGCGGATGCATCTGTCCGGTCGGCTCTACCGCCAATTTCTGCATGGGCCTTGCGGCGCCGGAGATGATCGGGAAAGTGGTTGCCGTTCTCTTTCTGCTGCCGCTCATTACCGCCTTCTTTTTCGGGCGTGTGTTCTGTACATCCGCCTGCCCGCTGGGAGCCATCCAACATCTGCTGTCCCGTAAAAAAGCCTATCAGATTCCACCCAGATTATTACGATTCCTCCGCATCCTGCCGGTATGCTTCCTCGCGGCAACCGCATGGGGTGCACTGCGCAGCGGCATTTTCCTGGCGTGCAAACTGGATGTCTATAAGCCGTTATTCTTTGCCGGACACGCATGGATCGGACAGTTGATTGATTTTGTGCAGGGAACCGGAACGGAAAACCGCATTCTATGGGCCGGCGACGTTGCTGCATGGTCATTGCTCATCCTGGCTGTCGGACTGGGCTATTTTATCCATCGTCCCTTCTGCCGGCTTGTCTGCCCGTACAGCGTACTGCTCGGCATTTTTGCAAGCATCGGCTTGCGCCGGCGTTCGATTGATCCAACCAGCTGTTTTTCCTGTGTTCAATGCACCAAGACCTGCCCGACGCAGGCCATATCGGCAGACTTCAAGAAACGCACCGTAAAGGTCTCCAACTTTCACTGTGTCCAGTGCGGGCGCTGCGATGAAACCTGCAAGGCGGATTCGCTGCTTTCACCATCGCCTTATCCGGGATCTCATTTCCCGAATATCGGCAAAAACAAGGACGGCAACCGACTGCCTTTCAAACCGCATAAAACAGGTCCGAAGGAGACAGACTGATCGATCGGAATCCGGCCTATTTTTTCAGGCCGATTTCCAACTCGAACCGAGTGTCTGTCACCGCGTGGAGAGCAACAAACCCGCCATAGAGCGCCACAATGCGTTCTGCAACGACAGGCCTTAAGCCAAGATACTCGGCCGGCGAGCATATCCGGGAAGTGCTCGACACATCAAAGAAGCAGTCCATCCCCTTCTCATCCAGCAGATCGCTCTGCCCCGACAACCGAAGAATCACCAGAGGGGAATCGTCCTCCGCAAACTGAAGCATGACCTGTGTGGAAGGACGGGCCAGTGCAACCGCCGTCTGGAAGAGCGACTGAAGGGCACTTTGCACCAACGACTCCTCCCCCACGACCATTACACTCTTATCCGGCAGAACCGGCAGGGTCAGGCGCACTGCTGCGTTCTGATCGAACGTTTCGGAGTACGCCGCATACAGGACTTCACTGAGTGGAACATGAACCACTTTGAAATCCTCCTTCGATACATGGATCTTTGCCAGCAGGAGTGCATTATCCAGCGTATCAAGCATCCGCTCGCAGGTGTGATCAAACATGGAACGAAGTTCATCGGTCTCGTCATTCCGAGGGCAGTGATCAAGAAGCAATTCTGCAACCCCCAGCAGACCGTTGGCCGGTGTACGGAATTCGTGGGAAAGCAGGTTCAGAAACTCCCCCTTTGTGGCGTTGGCCGTCTTGAGTCGGTCATGGGCTTCCGCCAGCTCCCGGCTTTTCTGGCGGACAAGCTCGTCGAGGTGAATGTTCTGTCGCTCCAGATCCTGTTTCATCCTACGAAGCGTAATGTGCGTCGCAACACGGGATTCAAGTTCTTCAGGCTGGAACGGCTTGGTCACATAGTCCACTCCACCATAACTGAACGCCTTCACTTTTCCGACAACCTGCCCGATAGCGCTCAGGAAAATAACCGGAATATCGCGCAAGGCCTCCTGCTCCTTCAGCCGGCGACAGACCTCGAACCCATCCATCCCCGGCATCATGATATCCAGCAGAATAAGATCCGGCTGCGCATAACCGGCGGCCAGCTCAAGCGCGCGCTTTCCATTGGTGGCAACGGAAATCCGATAATTGGTTCCCAGCAGATCCACGAGGACATCGAGATTCTCAGGGGTATCATCGACCGCAAGTATCAAGGGGCGCTCTCGATTCATTATATATCATCCTTTCCTGACCCGGGGGTCAGTGTCCTCAGAGCGATCAAAGCCCGTTCATATCTGTCGATTATCATTCAGCACGTTTAGCAATCCCCCGTTGACCGCATCAAGCACAACCGAAACAAGACAGCGCATTTTAACGTCTGCCGCAAGCTCCTGGAGCTCCTCTTGCGGCGTCCGCTGCTTCGGATCGGCTGAATAGTTTTTTTTACTCTCGGGAATCTTCTTACCAAATGGGTTTCTCATGGCACTCCACGCTCTTACTCCATATCTAAAGCACAACACATGCCGAAGCCCCTGCGAATCAACGGAAGCTAACAGGTCAAATCAACAAGAAATATTAAAAACACGCTTTATAAACCCGGATTTTCGAAGGAACACGTCTCACCGTGCAGTGTGCACCGGCCCCCGGCTTTTACTATCAAAGATTGATGAATCGCATTTTTTGGGTGACGAAACAGTCAATTGCGATGTTCACCCGGAGTGAATAAACTTTATAAAAGCGAACACCTTTGCTACATACCACCTGTGAAGTGTCTGATTGTTGAAGATGAAGAAGTCGCCCGTATCCACCTGCGGGGACTGCTCGAGGAAATCGGCGGAATCGAGATCATCGGCGAGGCCGGCGACTGCGAGTCAGCCGTTCAGCTGATCCGGAAACATCCGGAAGCTGAACTTCTCTTTCTTGACGTTGAACTGCCGGACGGGACCAGCTTCGATATTATCACCCGCCTCGACCGTCTCCCCAAGCTCCTGTTCGTTACCAGTCACGAACAGTACGCACTCGAAGCCTTCGAGGTTAATGCACTCGACTACATTCGAAAGCCTCTGACCCTTGATCGGCTGGAGAACGCACTCGAACGCATGGCCCATCCATTCTTCCTGCCGGACGATGAACTCTCTCCTATTCAGGAAGACGATCTGGTCCTGCTGTGCTGTAACCGCCACAAATACTTTACCCGGGTTTCCGAAATCACGACGATCCAGAGCGATGAAAACTATACCCACATACAGCGAAGCGATGGGCTTCGCTTTGTGATGAAAAAAACGATGACCGCCTGGGAAGCTCAACTCCCGGGCCAAATCTTCAAGCGAATCAGTCGACAGTTGATCATAAATATCGGCGCGCTGGATCGCCTCGAAATGAAATCACAGGGCGGCGAACTCTGGTTCAAGAACACGGCCGCCCCCGTGGAACTCAAGGGCAACGCTCTTAAAAACCTGCAGCAGCTGACTCGGATCATCTAAAAGATCGTTCTGCAAAGCGCTTCATCCAGCCGGCCCACAGATCGGACATAAGCGCTAAAAATACCAGAAAAAATGGATAAAATCACGCCGACCAAAAATAGAGTATATATTGATAACAATTCGAACATTAAAATATTCTAATTTTTGGCTTTTATAAACCGTAACAATCGATATTTTAGTACCTATGGAACTCTGCAACCTAGAGCTGTTCGAACGGCAGGCCGATCTTTACCAGACCATGGCCAATCCAAAACGGTTGGCTATTGTAGAGATGCTCAGCCACGGCGAGATGTGCGTCGGATCCATTGCCGACAAGCTGGAAACTTCCATCAGTACGGTCAGCCAGCACCTGCGCAACATGAAGGACAAGAATGTAGTCACCATGCGCAAGGAGGGCCACACCGTCTACTACCGACTCAAAAATCCGAAGATCATCGAAGGATGCCACCTTGTAAGGGAAATCCTGATTGATGAACTCAAGGATCAGGGTCGCATCGCCCGCGACTTCGACGAAGAAACCACCCTAACCCAATAAATAACTCCGGAGAGAATGATGAGTGAAGAAACCATGAGTCAGGAAGAGACGATCAAGAAACTGATCAAACGCGTGGAGAAGCTGGAACGCAACGCCCCGCAGGACAAGCTGTGCATCGGCGTCATGGATGGCGATTATGACAAAACCATGGCTGCATTCATTATCGCGCTGGGCGCCGCCGCTTACGATATGGAAGTCGATATGTTCTTTACCTTCTGGGCTCTTCCCGCCCTGCGCGACCCCAGGAAGAAACCGAAGAAGGATTTCCTCGGAAAAATGTTCGGCGCCATGCTGCCGTCCAGTGCCATGAAAATGCCGCTTTCCAAGATGCAGATGATGGGTATGGGACCGAAAATGATCCAGGCCGTCATGAAAATGCACAATGCAAAATCACTGGAGGAACTGATGAAGGATGCCGCCGAATTCGGCATCAGGATTCATGTCTGCACCATGGCGATGGATGTCATGGGCATCAAGAAAGAGGAGATAATCGACTACCCGCACATCGACTATCTCGGCGTCGGCGCCTTTGTCGGCATGTTCTCGGAAGCGAAGCAATGCTGGTTCATGTAATCCCTGCCATTTAACCAAACCAACCACAGGAGACAAAAATGAGTGAAGAACTGAAAGCCCTCAGCGTAGATACCGAAGTCGATGCCCGCGGAACCGCCTGCCCCGGCCCGCTGCTCGAAGCAAAACGCGCTATCGCCGACTGCCCGGAAGACGGCATCATGTGCATCCTGTCCTCCGACGAAGGCACCATCATCGACGTACAGCGCTGGTGCAAAAAGATGGGCCACGAATACCTGGGCGACTATGAAGACGACGGATACTGGCGCGTCTTCATGAAGAAAATCGAAGAGTAAGACCTGAAATATCCACAGATTCCGCGGACTCAACGTCGATCCGTGAAATCTGTGGATCGACCACCAACCAATCGGAGCGGCGCGACGATGAAAAGCAAAGAGCCTGAACCCAAGATTCTGGTCTTTTCGACCAACAGCATTTCGGACCCCGGCATCGACCTGGCCGGCGGTGCACACCTGCACTATTCCACGGCGGTTCAGGTAATTCCCCTGCCTTGCTCCAGCGGAGTCAAGCCCTCATGGATCGTTCACGCCCTCCAGCAGGGATTTGACGGCGTCTTCATTGCGGGCTGCGGTGGCGATTGCGCCTTCCTGTCGGACTGCACCCCGCGCACCAGCGCCGTCATCAAAAAAGCGCAGGACATGATGAAGGAAAACGGTATCAGCCCCAAGCGGCTGAAAATGTCGGGTATCTGTTCCGTCTGTGCCGACAATTTCGTGGGACACATGAACAATTTCCAAAATGAACTGAGAAAACTGGAAGCCGATGAAAACAAACAAGACTAAAACGGACTACGATGTCATGGTGGTCGGCGCGGGCGTCGCCGGCATGGAGACCGCATCCTCGCTGGGCAACATGGGCTATAAGGTCCTGCTCGTTGACAAAAAGCCGAGTATCGGCGGCCGCGCCATTCTGCTCTCCAAAGTATTTCCGACGCTCGACTGCGCCAGCTGTATTGTCACGCCCAAGATGGCGGCATCGGCCCATCATCCGAATATTGATGTCAAAATTTATACCGAAGTCGACGGTATCACCCGCAACGCCGACGGCAGCTTTTCCGTGGACCTGCACCAGAAATCCGCCTATGTCGATATAGATGCCTGCACCGGCTGCGGCACCTGTGAAGAGGTCTGCACGGTCACGGTGCCGGACGAATATAACTATAATCTGGTAACGCGCCGCGTTGCCCACATTCCCTTCCCGCAGGCCGTTCCGAAAAAAGCCGTGATTGACCGTCGCGGCGAAGCCCCCTGCATCCACACCTGTCCGGCCAGCGTCAAGGCCAGCGGCTACATCTCGCTAGTGCGCGCCGGACGCTATAAGGAAGCGTTCAACCTGCATCTTGAAAACGCCCCGCTCGTCGGTTGCCTGGCGCGTTCCTGCTATGCCCCGTGCGAAGAGGACTGCACCCGCTGCGGCAAGGAGGAAACTGTTCACATCCGCGGTATCAAGCGCTTCTTTTCCGATCACTATTATGATGAGCATCCCGAACCGGAATACGGTCCGGTGGAAAACCAGCTGGCCACCAAAGTCGCCATTGTCGGCTCCGGCCCCGCCGGACTCAGCGCCGCCTTCTATCTGGCACGCAAAGGCCATCAGGTGACGATTTTTGAAGCCGAAATCCAGCCGGGCGGCATGCTGCGTACCGGTATTCCGGCCTATCGCCTGCCGAACGAAGTGGTCGACCGCGATATCAAAAATGTCACCGCGCTCGGTGTTCAGATCAAATGCAACACCCGCGTCGAATCCGCCGCCAAGCTGAAGGAAGAGGGCTTTGACGCCGTCTTTGTTGCAACCGGCGCATCGGACGAAAACCGGCTCGGCGTTGAAGGCGAAGAACTGGAAGGCGTCATGGGATGCATGAAGTTCCTGCGCGAAACCAAGATCGGCATTGCTCCCAATATTCGGGGAAAGACCGTAATGGTTGTCGGAGGAGGAAACTCCGCCATGGATCCGGCCCGCTCCGCCATCCGCATGGGCGCACAGCGGGTGATCATCTGCTACCGCCGCAGCCAGGACGAAATGCCGGCCCACGACTGGGAAATCCAAGGCGCAATCGAGGAAGGCGTTGAGCTGATGCTGCTGACCACGCCAAAGCGCTTTATCGGAAACAACGGCAAACTGGAAGGCGTTGAATGCCTGAAGATGAAACTCGGTGAACCCGATGCAAGCGGCCGCCGCCGTCCCGTGATCGTCGAAGGTTCCGAAACGGTCATTCCCATCGATCTCGCCATTCTTGCGATCGGCCTGAAACCATCCACGACCGGATTTGTTGATGAGATGGATCACGAACGCGGCCTGCTTACATCCGATCCGGAAACCCTGCAGACCCGGGATCCCGCCATCTTTGCCGGCGGCGACTGCGTGACAAATCCGACCATGATCGTGAATGCCATCGGTCAGGGACGCCGCGCCGCCTTTTACATCGACCGGCATCTCAAAGGAGAATCGCTTGACGTGGAATTTGAGTCGTTGCTCGAAAAGACCGACAAGGACGTCGTGCTTGAGGAGTCCAAGAACTTCCGTTCGCGCCCGCCGGTCCTGCAGCCGACCATGCCGCTGGAAGAGCGGCGCCGGACCTTTGAATGCTATGAACGCGTCATGTCCGAAGAGGAAGCCCGCAAAGAGGCCCACCGCTGCATGAACTGCGGAGAGTGTTCGCAGTGCATGGAATGCGTCAACAACTGCCCCGCCTTCTGCATCGACTTTAACCTGCGCGACGCGGCCAAAAGCTTTACGGTCGGCTCCGTGGTCATGTCCACCGGGTTTGAGATCCTTGATCCGGGGTCGAAGAAAGCACTCAATTATGCCAACTTTCCCGATGTGGTCGATGGCGCACAGATGGACCGCCTGCTGGCGCCGACGCGGCCGTATAACAGCGTCCTGCGTCCCTCCGACGGCAAGGAACCGGAAAACATTGCCTTCGTGCTCTGCAACGGATCGCGCGACCACACGATCTGCAATCCGCTCTGCTGCCGGATCGGCTGCATGTATGCCGTCAAGCAGGCCCAACTCGCCATGGGCGCGCTTCCGCTGGCCGATGTGACGATCTACTACATCGATGTCCGCGCCTTCGGCAAGGGTTACGATGAGTTCTACGAGCAGTCGAAGGCCATGGGCGTGGCGTTCACAAAGGGCAAGGTGGCCCGCATCGAAAAACTCGATAACGGCAACATGGAAGTCTACTACGAAGACATGGAAGGCGTGGGCGGCATGAAGAAAGCCGAACACGACCTCGTCGTGCTGACCGTCGGCTTCCTGCCCAACACCGATGCCTTCCGGCTCTACAAGGGCGGCGAACTTGCCGGTAACGAGTTCAACTATGTCCGGGAAATCGATCCGATCAGCGAGCCGGGACGAACCTCCGTCGACGGACTCTTCGCGGCGGGCGCCATCATCGGCGCACGCGACATTCCCGACACGGTGCTGCACGCCGGCGCGGCGGCATCGCAGGTATCGGCCTATCTTGAAACCACGAGGAACTGACCATGAAGCAACGACGAATCGGAGTCTACATCTGCCACTGCGGCGGCAATATTTCCGACTATGTAAACGTACAGGAAGTCGCGGATGCGGTGAAGAATGATCCAAATGTGGCCATCTCCCGTACGCATACGTTTGCCTGTTCGGATGCATCGCAGCAGGAGATGATTGACGAAATCCGCGAACAGAATCTCGACGGGCTGGTTATTGCCTCATGCTCGCCCAAGCTGCATGTGTTCACCTTCCGCGGCATGGCGGAACGGGCGGATCTCAACCAGTACCAGTATGTGCACGTCAACCTGCGTGAGCAGTGCTCCTGGGTGCATGGAAACGATAAGGCCGGCGCCACGGCCAAGGGAATCAACATCCTTCGCGCCGGCATTGCCAAATGCGCGCTGACCAAGCCGCTCACCGCCATTCGTGTCGACACCAAGCCGCGTGTGCTGATCATCGGCGCCGGCGTGGCAGGCATGCGCGCCGCCATCCTGCTTGCCGATATGGGCCTCAGTGTTTTCATGGTTGAAAAGGAAAAGGAAGCCGGCGGATGGGCGCTTCATGCCGGCAACATGGGCCCGGAAAACCAGAATGGCACCGATATCGCAGCCGGACTGCTTAAACGGATTCAGGCCCATGAAAACATCATGCTCTATACCGGCGCCGAAGTGACCGGAAAGAGCGGAAGCATCGGCGACTTTACTGTCATGGCCCGACTGGATAACAACGAGGAAGTTTCCCTCAACGTCGGCGCCATTGTGGTAACCACCGGCTTTTCGCCCTACGAGCCGAAGGAAGGCGAATATGGCTGGGGCATACCGGGCGTGGTCTCCCTGCTGGATTTCCGGCGCATGGTCGAACAGTCGAATGGAAAGCTGCAGCATAACGGTAAGCCGGTCCGCACGGTGTCCTTTATCTACTGCGTGGGAAGCCGCCAGAAAAAGAAAAAGGATTGTCCGGATGCCAACACCTACTGCTCGCGCTACTGCTGTTCCGCGGCCACGCATACCGCCTCGCAGCTTGGAAAGCTGGATCCCTCCGTACGGCAGTATCATCTCTTCCGCGATGTCCGCACCTACGGCGCACTGGAAACCGTTTATGAAGAATCCCGACGCGACGGCGCCATCTTCCTGAAATGGGAACCGAAGAACCCGCCGGTTGTCGAACAGAAAGGCGGGCAGTTGTCCGTCACGGTGAAGGATACGCTTTCCGGCGGCGACGAGCTGGAGATCGGAAGCGATCTGGTCGTGCTGGTCAACGGCATGGAACCGCGTGAAAACGATGCACTCAACGACATCCTCAAGATTCCGGAAAGCAAGGACGGATTCTACAATGAAATCCATATCAAGCTGCGTCCGGTCGAAACCGTAATCGACGGCGTCTTTATTGCCGGCGCATCGCAGGGCCCGAAGACGCTGGCCGAAAGCGTCGCCTCGTCGCTCGCCGCCGTGGCCAAGACCGGCGGCCTGCTTAAAAAAGGCTACGTCGACCTCGAGCCGCTTGTCGCGAAGGTCAATACCGACAAGTGTCTGTGGTGTGATGAATGCCTGAAAGCCTGTCCCTACGGCGCCATCGAAAAGATTAACTTCGGCGAGAAGGAAGTCGCTTTCGTGATCGAAGCCATGTGCAAGGGCGAAGGCGGCTGCGTGCCGGTCTGCCCGCACGATGCCATCGAAATCGAAGGCTACCGCGACGACCAGATCTGCGCCATGATCGATGCAAGCATTAAGGAATTGGAGACCCCCGCATGAACACAGCACCCACCGCACCCCGTTCCATGCTCGAACTCGCGCAGGACGAAATGATCATGAAGGACCGCATCGCGGCCGTTCTCCGCGAAAAGCATCGCACGATTCCGGAGATTGCCGAAATCCTCGGTTATCCGACAAATGAAATCACCGTTTGGCTGTTCGGCATGCGCCGCTATGGCGAAGTCGAAGAGGTCGGCCGGCCGGATGTAGACGGCTACTTCAAGTATGAGTGGAAAGACAAAAAAGCGGAAGAAGCTGCCGCGGAGGAGAACTAAGCCATGGCCAGCAAGGTAGATCCAAATATCACGGAAAAACTCCGCAAGCTGGGAGCCGGCGACCTGAACCAGTGCTACCACTGCGGCACCTGCACCGCCACCTGCCCGCTGTCGGAAGACGGCGTCAGCTTTCCCCGCAAGGTACTGCGTAACCTGCAACTGGGCCTGAAAGACCGGCTGATGGAATCGCCGGAGCCGTGGCTCTGCTATTACTGCGGCGACTGCTCCGAAGCCTGCCCGCAGAATGCACAACCCGGCGAAACCGTCATGGCGGCCCGGCGTTACCTGACATCGGCCTACGACTGGACCGGGCTTTCGTTCAAGATGTATACCTCGAAGGCGTGGGAATTCGGCGCCATTCTGGTGCTGGGTCTGTTGGTGGTGCTGGGATTCGTCTTTTTCCACGGCCCAATGACCACCGAGCTTACGCCGGGTGGCGGCGTGCAGCTGAACGTGTTTGCGCCGGCGGAGACGATTGAACTGCTCGACTGGACCATGGGCGGCGTGCTGTCCATATTCCTGCTCTCCAATCTGTTCCGCATGGTCTGGAAGGTGCTCGGAGAAGACCGCAAAAAGATTCCGCTGAAATTTTACTTCACCGAAATCCTGACCCTCCCCGCTCACTTTGCCACGCAGAAGCGATGGAAGGATTGTGAAAAGCCCGGTATGCACAGGAAACACATGATGCTTGTATTCGGCTACGTCACCATGTTCATCATGATTTTCGGATTCCTGAAATGGTTTCAGACCGATGAAGTCCATCCCGTCTGGCATCCGCAGCGCCTGCTCGGCTATCTTGCCACGGCCGCCCTGCTCTATGTGACCGTCGACATGATGATCAGCCGCCGCAGGAAGGAACTCCAGATGCATAAGTTTTCGCACTCCACCGACTGGCTCTTCCTGATCCTGCTGTTCCTGACGTCGCTTACCGGAATTCTGGTGCATTTCTTCCGCGTCGGCGGGCTGCCGATGCCGACCTACATCATGTATGTCATCCACATGGCCATTCTTGTGCCGATGCTGATGATCGAGGTGCCCTTCGGAAAATGGTCGCACCTGGCGTACCGACCGATGGTGGCCTACCTGCATCAGGTGAAGAAAAAGGCGAACGAAGCCGCATCCTCTAAAAAATAGCAGCGATATAAAGGAGCTCTCTTATGAACGAATGGAAAACAGCGGACGACATCCTCGACTTTGCCATCAGCAACGAGCAGAAAGCCGTCGATTTTTATCAGGAACTGGCGGCGGCCGCGACGAAGGCCTGGACCCGTGACGTGTTTGAGCAGTATGCCCGCGAAGAGATGGGGCACAAGGCAAAGATCGAAGCCGTCAAAGCCGGCCAGAAGCTTAAGCCGGTTGAAGGCAAGGTGCTGGACCTTAAGCTGGGAGATTATCTGGTCGATATCGAACCGACGCCCGGCATGGATTATCAGTCCGCGCTTGTAGTAGCCATGAAACGGGAAAAAGCCGCCTTCCGGCTCTACTCCGATCTGGCCCGACAGGTGGAGGAAGAGGACCTGAAAAACCTGTTCCTGCTGCTTGCTCAGGAGGAAGCCAAACACAAGCTGCGCTTCGAAGTCGAATACGACGAGTATGTCCTGTGCGAAAACTAATTGTTAAAATCGCCCGCTTCCTCTCGAAGAAGAGGGAGCTGCATTGCCAAGGATCCTGTATTTGCGGGATCCTTTTTTGCGTCAATTCAACCGATCAACAAACACGAGACCGCTTATCAAAAATAATTGTCTTCCGGAACCGCAGTATTTCGCCTTAGTTATAAAAGGAAAACCGAGGGTTTCTATATGGACAAATCAACAACGAGAGTCGTGTTTTTAGATTATCTGCGGGTCATCGCAATCGCCATGGTGCTGATTGTCCACGCATCTGAAATCTTTTATATTGGAGACGATGGCATCGCTATTTCCGGTACAGATGGATTTTGGGTCAATCTGTTAAACAGCGCGGCACGGTCCTGTGTCCCCCTGTTTGTAATGGCCTCGGGTTATTTGCTTCTTCCGGTCACCCAAAGCCCGGGGGTATTTTACACGCGCCGCCTGTCCAGAATCCTGATTCCTTTCATTATATGGTCGATCCTTTACGCAACACTCCCGGCCCTCTGGGGACAGATGCAGGTCAGCGACGTAAAGCATCAGTTGCTGACCTTGACCTATAATTTCAACCTATCGAGCGGCCATTTGTGGTTTGTTTATATGCTTATCGGACTGTATTTGATCATGCCGGTTTTGTCGCCATGGCTTCAGACTACCAGCAAACGGTTTCTGCAGGCCGCCATCGCGATCTGGTTTATCTCGACCTTTCACCACGTTATCAAATTGATCGTTCCCGGCATGCTGGGGGAATGTTACTGGAACGAATTTCATTCACTTTACTACGTGTCCGGATATGTCGGCTATCTCCTGCTGGCCTTCTATTTCAAGCAGCATATCCACTGGTCGAATGCCAAAAACCTGGCTGTCGGAATTCCACTATTCATAGCCGGCTATGCGCTCACGGTTTTCTATTTCAACGCGGTTATGGATACTGCAGGCAGCCTGTACGAACTGGAAATAGCATGGCGGTTCTGCACCCCGAATATTGTGATGATGACCGCCGGACTGTTTTTGATCATCAAATGCATCAACCGAGAAAGCAGGCTGATCCGGCTGCTGTCCAAATACAGTTACGGCATCTATTTATGTCACATATTTTTCCTCGGGGCGTGTTACCAGATGATCATTAAACCCCTTGAGCTGGAAACCCCTGAAGCCATCATGCTGACCGGACTATTGACCTTTGCCCTGTCGGCAATACTGGTCGGAATACTTTCCTTACTACCGAAGAATAAGTACCTGATCGGATAAAACGGAGGACCGAATCGAGTAGCTGAGGGAGGTTACCCTCACTAGGCTCTCACACCACCTTTCTATTACCCACAAGTATGAGCTCAGGCTAGCGTTTGGATTGCTGTTTAAATATGGCGATGTTGATC
>JAFGVP010000012.1 GCA_016937945.1 Pontiellaceae bacterium
CCTTGTCCGCCTCCGGCTCCAGTCCCCCTGCAGTATTTCCTAAGAAAGAGGGACTGCATGGTTCTATTTCGTAAGGCTACGGTCCGCACCAAAGGGTTTTCGGAGAAAATAATAACCGCGGGTATTGATTTCATCGGTCTGGACGCGGATATCGGAGTAACCGCTGAACATGATAACAGACAGTTCCGGTTTTTCCGCACTGAACTCATCCGCCATATCCACACCGGAGCCATCCGGGAGAACTACATCCGAAAGCAACAGGTCAAATTCAGACCCCTCGGAGAGAAAATGATCCCGAGCCGCCTGAATAGTATCCGCCGTCACGAGATCATAGCCAGCCTCACGAAGAACCACCCCAACCATGTCCATAACCTGAGGATCATCCTCCACCAGCAGAATTCGCTGCCTTTTCTGCGTCCGGTTGCAGGACGGTTTATCAGGGATTTCGTCCCGTTCGCGCTCACCACTGCCTACAACGGGCAGATACACGCTGAAGATCGATCCTTCCCCCGGCACGCTCTTCACATCAATCCAGCCATGATGCTGTTCTATAATCCCGTACGAAACTGAAAGCCCCAGCCCCGTCCCCTGTCCGACCGGCTTGGTGGTAAAGAACGGGTCAAAGAGATGGTTGAGCACATTCTGCTCCATCCCCATGCCGGCATCCTTCACGCGCACACAGGCAAACTCACCGGATTTGGGAGCGATTACCGTATCGTCCCGCTTAAATATGAACTCATGCGTTGTAATCAATATCCGGCCGCCCTCCGGCATGGCATCCCGAGCATTCACCACGAGATTCATGATAACCTGCTCCATCTGGGCGGCATCAGCACGCACCTGCCGCAACGACGGATCTCCCTCAAAAACGAGTGTAAAACGCGAACCCAGCAGGCGGGAAAGCATACCGGTCTGACGGCCGATCAATTCATTCAGATCGAGCACCTGCTGAATCACCGGCTGTTTCCGGCTGAAGGCGAGCAGTTGGCGCGTAAGCTCTCCGGCGCGTTTTGCACTGTCGCGGATTTCCCGGATATCCTGCTGAAGAACCTCCTGTCCTTCCGTCTCCATCAAAAGGATTCCGCAGGACCCGAGAATGGTCTGCAGGATATTGTTGAAGTCATGCGCAACACCGCCGGCAAGCCGACCAACAGCCTCCATTTTCTGCGACTGCCGGAACTGTTCTTCCAAACGAAGTTCACGCGTGACATCATGTTTTACCGCCACATAGTTTATAATCTTTCCATCGGCATCACAGATGGGGGAAATCGTCGATTCCTCGACATAAAGCGTCCCGTCCTTGCGACGGTTCTGCACTTGACCGGACCACGGCTTGCCGGAAGAGATCAGCCGCCACATATTTTTGTAGAAAGCATCGCCGTGTACCCCGCTCTTGAGAATTCGGGGGAATTTCCCGATCGCCTCTTCACGGGTATACCCCGTTGTCCGCTCAAACGCCGGATTCACATATTCAATTCTTCCGTCCGAATCCGTGATAACCACGCTCTCTGCGGCCTGATTAATGGCCGTTGAAAGACGCTGCAACTCGGCACTGCGCACTTTTTCTTCCGCAATAAAACGAGCCTGCTGGAGGTTCATGTAGGCGGCATTCGACATCTGTCCGGCAAAGTCGAGCAAGGCGGAAACGATCTGCTCAAAACGAACTTCGGTCATGATCGGCACCTCTTTGAATGCCGCAAAAAAACCATCGGGATCGACACCAAGCGTCTTTGCCCGGGCACGAACCGTCGCCTCGGACTGGCTCCCGTCACGCACCTGCCCGATCAGCCAGCTTGCGACATGCTTCCCGCCGACCACAATACTCACGCCGGCAACCTTCAGCCCGCATCCCTCGCAACGATGAATATTGAAACTGCTCTCGTTCTTCCGGCTGATGAAACGATCCGACGCATCACACAACCTGCGCCCGGCCTCGGTTGACTTCACAAATTCACCGCAAACTTTCGAAAGATTGCTATATTGCGTCAACCTTTCGCCATTAGGCTTCACAATAATGGCGGCCACGCCCGTGGCATTAGAAAACTCATCCTGAATCCGCTGCAGCTCCTTCAGATCAAAGAGGTCCTCAAACTCAATTCCCTCCTTGTCCCCCAACGGCCGGGTCAGCGAAAGAATCCGTTTTTCAAGCGCCTCCTTCATCCGCTTACGCTCTGTAATATCGCGCGCGATTCCGAGCACTCCGATTAAATGGTTATCCGCATCCATCAGAGGAGTCCTGATGGTTTCGAAGGTGCCCTCATATCCATCCTCGGCAAATACCAGATACTCTTCACTCACCATGGCCTGGCCGGCCTCAGTTGCGATCCGATCATTTTTCTGGAAAAATCCTGCTAAATCACGATCAAACAGGTCAAAGGCCGTTTGCCCAAGAACGACTGATTCCGGTTGACCAACTAATCGCTCAAAGGCGTGATTACACCCCAGATAGACCCCATCCGGATCCTTCAGCCAGATGGGATCAGGAATCGTTTCCAGCAGTTTTTTGCGCAACAGCTCGGAGGCACGGAGCGCTTCTTCGGCCTGAATCCGGCGCGTCGCATCGCGGGCCACTCCCTGAACACCGACCAACACACCGTTATCGTCGTACACACCGGACGTCTTAAGCTCAAACCAACTATGTCTACCGTCTTTGCGTATAATCTGGATTGCGAACGGGGTATCATCATGACCACCATTCATCCGGTCCCTCAGCCGACCAAAAACAACCTCATGATACGCCGGAGCCGCCAGATCCCTCATATTCATCCGAAGCAGCTCATCCACCGAATACCCTGAAATCAAACTTGCGGCGTCATTGGCATAGGTATATTTCCCCTGAAGATCAATCTGGAAGATGGCATCGTGCGAGTTATTCAGAATGTACTGCAGCTGTTCCTTGGCATGACGCATCTCCTCGGCCGCCATCTTGCGTTCCGTAACATCAAGGCATACCACGGCAAACTGGTTTTCCCGGGGTGAATAAGCCCAGACCTCAAAATGCCGGTTCAGGGGCTCAAAGTAATTTTCGAAAAGAACCGCCTGACGCGTCAAAGCCACCCGACCAAAGTTTTCGATCCAAAACGGATCAATATCAGGAAAGACCTCTTTAACCGTGGATCCGATGAGTTTTTCCGCATCAACGCCTACCATCTCTTCAAATGCCGGATTTACTTCGAGATACCTGTAATCCGCCGGAGTCCCGTCCTCGTCGCAAATGATTTCATGCAACGCAAACCCGGTCATCATATTTTCAAACAGCAGGCGATAATTCTGCATCGACTGCTGTTCGGCGTCCAGCGCCCTGCGATATTCCGTGATATCCTGAATTGTCCCGACCGATCGCAGCGGGTTTCCGGCATCATCATACGAATGCTCACAACGTTCATAAACATGCCGGATTTCACCATTCGGGAGCACAATGCGGTGGTCGACATCGTGGGGCGTATGATTTTTGAGCGACTTCATGTAGGCCGCCAGAACCCAATCCTTGTCATCCGGATGTACCATGTCCATTAAACGCTCGTGCGTCGGTTCAAAAGATTCCGGATCCACGCCGAAGATATGAAAAACCTCTTTGGACCAAACCATCGTTCCAAACGGAATGTCATGCACCCAGCTGCCGATATGAGCAACATGCTGCGCTTCGGAGAGAGTTGCTTCACGATCACGAAGCTCATCGGCAAGGTGTCGTTGGATCAGAATCTTATGCAACTCATTGGCAACCAGCTCCACCTGGGTGACATCGACCGCATTGTAGACCTCCTCTTTATTGCCAACCCCGAAAATAATCTTAACCCGACCGTTTTCCACAACGGGAATGCTCATGAAGCGCACCATCGGAACATGCCCTTCCGGAACTCCATTCCGCAAAGCCTCGTTGGCGTAATCATTCACAACAAACGGTTTTCGCGTATGCACGCAGTGCGCCCATATGCCGGCACTTTCGAGCGGATAATGTCCAAGCATGGGAGCCGTATGACACTCGCTCATGGCCTCCCCGTTCCATGTCGTCAGAATGATGGAGTTCCCGTCTTCGGAAATCAGATGAAGGAAACCGATCTTGCTTTCAGTTAGCGACACCGCATGCTCCAGCACAAAGGCATACAGTTCCTCATCGGAGAATGAATGGGACTTGGCATACAGATCCAGGAGGATTTCATTCCGATGGGCTTCCTGAAGCATGGACTCCTCCTGCCGCATGCGTTCGGAAACATCGCGAACCACGGCAAGTACCATGGCTTTTCCACTCATGCGGGTTCGCACACAGCAAACCTCCAGATCAACCGGTTCACCGCTCACCTTCCGGAAACGGTTTACGAAACGCTGGGTATCACCTCGCTTCAACCCATCCGCAACCTCTTTCGCCACATCAGCCGTCAAACGACCATCCTGCTGAGTTTTATCAGCAAACTCAATCGGCCGATGCCCGACCAGCTCTTCACAGGAGGAAAATCCATACATTGCAGCGGCGGCGGCATTGCATTTCACAATGGTAAAATCATCCTCCAGAATAAAGATTCCTTCATCCGCGTGATCAAAGAGAATACCCAGCCTCTCTTTTTCCTGCACCAGTTCCTGCTGCACCCGGGTAATGCGGCCACAGCTTTTCCGAAGCGCGACATACAGCAGCACGGAAGTGATCAAAACAAAGAACCAGCCCTTGTAGGTCTGGGCGGTCTGAACGAGTGCAGAATCCCGGAAGGCCTGACTGACGAGCAAGTCCGAAAAAAATATCCATGCCACCCCGAAAGCAAGATACCCAATCGTAATGATGATCGGTAACGCTCCCCACCTATTCTTATCGTCTGCCATAATGATCCCAACTGCCACACGCCCTGTTGAACGGCCTTGCATACTACCGCTTCTGAAATCCATTTTCAACCATCGCTTTTGCCATTGCCATTCGTCAAGCCATCCACCTATGCTCATGATCATGCTTCCCCAATGGACCATCGAAAAAAAACGCGACGGCGCAGAGCTTTCCACGGAAAGTATTCATGGCTTTATCAGCGGCTATACCTCCGGTGCCATTCCCGACTATCAGATGGCCGCGCTCGCCATGGCGATCTATTTCCGGGGTATGAATGCCCGGGAAACCGCCGACCTGACCCTGGCCATGATGCATTCCGGCAAAATCATACCTCCGGAGAGCATTCCCGGTGCCAAAGTAGACAAACATTCAACCGGAGGCATCGGCGACAAGATTTCAATCCCGCTCGCCCCGCTCGCAGCCGCCTGCGGAGCCGTTGTTCCGATGATTTCCGGACGGGGACTTGGCATTACCGGCGGCACGCTCGACAAGCTCGAATCCATTCCCGGCTATCGGGTCAATCTTTCTGAAACGGAGTTCCTTCAGGTCCTGACTGCGTGCGGTTGTTCCATGATCGGGCAGACGGATGAGATCGCTCCTGCAGACCGGAAGCTCTACGCCCTGCGGGATGTTACCGCAACGGTGCCATCCATCCCCCTGATCGCATCCTCCATTCTCTCGAAAAAGATGGCGGAGGGTATCGATGCACTGGTGCTTGATGTCAAGTGCGGGTCCGGCGCATTTATGAAGACGATTGAACACGCCCGGCTTCTCGCAAAAGGACTTGTCGATACGGGCCGAAGCATGGGTAAAAAAGTGACCGCCCTGATAACCGACATGAACCAGCCGCTAGGACGAAACGTCGGCAATGCGCTGGAAATCAGGGAATCCATCGACATTCTTTCAGGAAAAGGTCCGGATGATGTCCGGCACCTTACCTGCGCGCTGGCGGGACAGATGCTGGCAGTCAGTCAACTTTATCCTCCGGCAGAAGGTCTGGAAGCCAAACTGGCAGACGGCTCTGCCCTGAATAAATTCCGGCAGATGACAAAACTCCATGGCGGCGAGCTCGATGCCGCACTGCCGACCTCCGAAAGGCAGATCACTCTGCCGGCACCGAAATCCGGTTATCTTGCAAAAGCCGATGCCGAAGCGATCGGACGGGCCTGCCAGCTGCTTGGCGCCGGACGCACCAAAACGGGGGACGCCGTCGATCATGCCGTCGGGATTTCCGACCTGAAAAAAATCGGGGAGCGGATCGAGAAAGATGAACCGCTTTGTGTCATTCATGCGAATCGGCAGGATCATGAAGCGGAAATCTTCGACCTGTTGCAATGGGCGTTCGATATTTCGGACCATCAAATCGAACCATCCCCCCTTATCATCGAAACCATAACCTAGAGACCTGTATGATTAACAAGGACAAGGCGCTGAACCATCTGATGGAACTGCTCGCCGTTGAAGGCCCCAGCGGAAAAGAGGCCAAAGTGGTGGCCGCCATTACTGACAAACTGCTGGCCGCCGGCTGCAAAAAATCCTGGATAAAAACGGATAACGCCCACAAACGGCTGGGCAACGGGTTTGAAATCGGCAACCTGATCGTCCAGATACCCGGCACCATCAAGGCCGCCCCGCGTATTATGTTTTCGGCGCACATGGATACCGTGCCGCTTTGTAAGGGCGCCGTTCCCGTAATGGACGGAAACCGCATTGTTTCAAAAGGGAATACCGGACTCGGCGGCGATGACCGTTCCGGATGTGCGGCAATCGTTACGATGGCAGAAACCCTTTTGACCAGCGGATTGCCGCGCCCGCCGATTACCCTGCTGTTTCCCATTGCCGAGGAAAACGGGCTGCATGGTTCACGCATGGTTCGTTTCGAGGATCTGGGCAATCCGGTCATGGGATTTAATCTGGACGGACAGGAGCCGAACGAACTGGTGATCGGCGCGATGAGCGCCATGCGCTGGCAGGCGGACATTCGTGGTATCTCGTCGCACGCCGGGCTGGCTCCGAACAAGGGTATTTCCGCCGGAATGATTGCCGCAAAAGCCATGAGCCGCATCGAGGAAAAGGGCTATTTCGGGCGTATTGAAATCGGACGGAATAAGGGAACTTCCAACCTGGGGACCATTCACGGAGGCGAAGCGAATAACCAGGTGATGGACCGGGTCGTCCTGACCGGGGAGTGCCGCAGCCACAGCCCGGCGTTTCTGGAACGGATTGCACAGGTGTACACCTCCAGCTTTGAATGGGCGGCAAAATCGATCATCAACGATGCTGGAACCTGCGGACAGGTTGATTTTTCAATACTCAGCGACTACCGGGCATTCCGCCTTAAAAAGTCGGAACCCTGTGTGAAACTGGCGGCCCAAGCCGTCAAATCCGCCGGACTTGAACCCAATCCGCTGGTTATGAATGCGGGGCTCGATGCCAACAACTTTAATGAAAAGGGACTGCCCACCGTCACACTGGGAACCGGATCCCATCATTTCCATCAGACCGATGAATACGTGGATATCGCGGAATATCTGTCCGTCTGTTCCATCCTGCTTGAAATAACCCAGCAAGCGCTGAAATAGCATGCTTTTGTTCGACCTGACACCGGCGGAGATTCTCCTGCGCCTGCTGCTCGGAACCGTGATCGGTTTCTGCATCGGGCTGACCGGTGTCGGCGGCGGGGTATTGGTTCTTCCGTCGGTGACGCTCATCCTGAAGATAAATCCCATCATGGCGGTCGGCACCACCACGCTCTATAACTTTCTCTCCAAGATCACTGCCACCATCCATCACGGCCGGCTCAAAACCATTGATTGGAATATTTCCATTCGATTTCTTATGGGAGCCGTACCGGCTAACATCGTGACCGCTCTATGGGTCAGCAGCCATGGAGAAGACAGCCGTTTCAAGCAGATACTGATGCAGTTCATCGTTGGCGTAGTCATTTTTTCCGTCCTCATCATAATCCTCAATATGATTACACGGTCCCGACCGAAAGTGGTCGAAAAGGAGCGAGAGCTGGCAGAGCAGCTTCAGAAAAAAAGGGCGATACGAACTGAGGTCTGCCTTCTTCTCGGCACAATCTCCGGCAGTCTGGTCGGCGCGACATCCATTGGAGGCGGGGTATTAATTGTCCCGATGCTCATCATCGTCTTCGGATTGCCGGCCTCCCGCACAGTGGGCACCGCGATCTTTATTTCCATGATTTTGGCGATGGTGACCGCACTGATTTACGGATCACACGGAGAGCAGGACCGTGTTACGGCATGCATCATGGCACTGGGGTCCTTGGCCGGCGTTTTTTACGGCAGTAAGCTATCGGTAAAAATACCGGAGGTTTTCCTGCGCGCCATTGTTCTCGTTCTCGTACTGGTTGCGGCCATCATGATGCTCGGCAATAGCATTACCCAATAATCCCGACAAGATATTGATTCGCGGCAAACCGGACCGTACGCTGTAACCATGCAGACCAACTCAATTGATCAGTCCGTTCTCGATGCCTCTTCGCAGGCCCTTCGTACCGCATGGCCGGATGCCAATCCGCGCTGTGGCCTTATTCTCGGCTCCGGCTGGGGCGATGTTGTAAATCATCTGCCCGGCGATGAAATTCCGTATCAGGATCTTCCCGGCCTCGGCTCCACCGGCGTAATCGGCCACGCCGGAAAACTCCGGCGCACGGTGGTCCACGGCATGGAAATCTTTATTTTCCAGGGTCGCCGTCATTGGTACGAAGGCGTCGGCTGGACACCGGTCGTTCTTCCCGCATACCTTCTCCACGCCTTCGGCGCAGACACCGTAATGCTCACAAACGCCGCCGGCGGCATCAGCACGTCCCTGCCTCCCGGATCCCTGATGGCAATTGAGGATCACATTAACATGCTCGGATCCAATCCGTTGATCGGCCCCCACAACCCGAAACTGGGAACCCGGTTTCCGGATCAGACCGAAGTATACAGCAAGGAACTCCGGCTTCGGCTGATGAATGCCGGCGCGGACCGCAGCGGCACCTATATTGCAACAACCGGCCCCACATTTGAAACACCGGCAGAAATCCGATGCTTTGCAGCCATGGGGGCCGACGCCGTCGGCATGTCCACGGCACCCGAAGCGATCCTGGCCAATGCGCTCGGAATGCGCGTGGCCGGCCTTTCCTGTATCTGCAACTGGGCGGCAGGAATCAGCCCGGTCAGACTGACCCACGAAGATGTCAACGAAACCGCCTCACAGACCATGCCCCGCATGAAGCAGATTATTTCAATCTTTCTGGAGGAGCTGGCCAATGAATCCCGCTGAGCTGATCGATCAGGCCGTGCATGCCGCTGAACGGGCGCACGCGCCCTACTCCGGTTATCGCGTAGGCGCCGCCCTGCTTTGCGAAGACGGAACGGTTGTCCTCGGATGCAACGTCGAGAACGCCTCTTACGGACTGACCAACTGTGCGGAGCGAACCGCTGTTTTTTCCGCAGTCGCCGCCGGACTCACCCGATTCAGCGCCATAGCCATCGCCGCCTCCGGCAGTGAACTTCCCTACCCCTGCGGCGCCTGCCGGCAGGTGCTGTCGGAATTCTGCGGAGCGGATTTTCCGGTTTATGTCGCCACAGCCGCCGGATACGATTCGCTCACTCTCGGCGAACTGCTGCCGCACTCGTTTGGAGCGGCCGATGGATAAACTGCTCTATCTGGTGCGCCATGCAAAATCGAGCTGGGCCGATATGGGCATGCGCGACTTTGACCGCCCGCTGAATAAACGCGGACTGCGCGATGCACCCGAGATGGGGCGACGGCTCAGAAAGCTGGAGGCGGCGCCCTCGATTGTATTGTGCAGCCCAGCCCTCCGCACGCGGCAAACATCCGAACTGCTGCTCAGGGAAATGCAGGTTTCGACCGACTGCGTACTGTTTGAATCATCAATCTATGAAGCCTCGACGACGGC
>JAFGVP010000076.1 GCA_016937945.1 Pontiellaceae bacterium
GATCAACATCGCCATATTTAAACAGCAATCCAAACGCTAGCCTGAGCTCATACTTGTGGGTAATAGAAAGGTGGTGTGAGAGCCTAGCGAGGGTAACCTCCCTCAGCTACTCGATTCAAATCTCCGTCGGGGTTGTTCTGAAACATTTATCAAACCCGATGCTAGCACCACGCTCATATAAACCCAACCACATCTATAAACATTGCTAATCGTTTCCAAACATGCGGGCGGCCAAATGTGTGCCGTCAAAGGGAACAAATCTGCTGGAGCGAGATTTTTAACCCACCCCTTTCAGTGTTTCAGCGGGTTTGATTGGAAACCGGACGGAATAAAAAGAGAAACGGCCGCCGGTTCCGCCCTTTGACAAACACATTGCAGAGATTGCATCTGCGGGGAACCGCTTTAACGAACCTACAAGGAGATGAATAGATGAAGAAGCAAATTGCATTTGCGGCGGCATTGGCTGCCGGTGTGACGGCTCAGGCAGCGGTTACATACATTGATTCGGACATTGCAACATCGACCACGCTTCCGGCGCTTCCGGAAGGCGATTATTATTCGATGACGAATGTTGTGTACGTTATGCCGGGTGCCAGCCTGACGCTGGAAGCCGGTGTGATCTTCAAGAACTCCGGCGACGGCAGTCTGGGGGTTGCCCGCGGTGCCCAGCTGTTTGTTGAAGGCACGAAGACCAGCCCGGTTATCTTCACTTCCGTAAACGACGACTTTGAAAACTGGCGGCCTGTGTGTAACGAATGGGGTTCTATCGCGATCTGCGGCAACGGCCTTATCTCCGCTTCGCACTACAAGGGTCTGGAAGTTGCCGGTTCCGACGGCGAGCTGAACTCCAAGGAGCCGGATGGACGCAGCGACAAGATCATGGAAGGTCTGTCCGCCGCCTACGAAGGCGACACCCGCCCGTACTACGGAGGAAACAATGACTGCGACGACAGCGGCTCGATCAAGTATCTTTCCATCCGTTACGGCGGCCAGCAGTCTTCGCTTCCGAACAAGGAGCTCAACGGTCTTTCACTCGGCGGCGTTGGTCAGGGAACCGATATCGACTACATCGAAATCATGAACAATGTGGATGACGGTATCGAAATCTGGGGCGGCAAGGTCTGCCTGAAGCACGTCAACATCTGGAACATCGGGGATGACAGCTTCGACATCGACGAAGGATGGCGCGGCAAGGCCCAGTATGGCCTGATCGTTCAGGGCTACAGTGGAGATTACGATCAGGGGTCCGGTTTCGGCGACAACATGTTCGAACATGATGGAGCTGAAGACTCCGATGCACAGCCGGTGACCACCGCTGTTATCGCGAACTTCACGGCGATCGGTCAGGGAAATGGCAACGGCGAAGACGGCGACGGCGCCACGGCTTGGCGCGATGGATGCCGCATGCAGTACCGCAACTGTATCTTCATGGACTGCTCCGAAGAAGTGGTTCGCCCGGATGGCGACGACGGCGACGGTGCGAGTGGATACGGCTATAACGGAACGCTCACGCTGGCGGATGTATTCACCACACCTTACACCTCGCTTCCGACTAACTCGATCGGCATTGCTCCGCAGTCGCTCTATACGGCGCAGTCCGAAGGAACGCTGGCCGGATTCAAAAACTGCGTGTTCTTCAACAACAACGACTACTATGAATTCGAAGCCAACGGCCAGACCAATGCGGCCCTGAACAACATCATCGAGCCGGCCAACATGCCGATCGCCGGTATTGTTCGCGATATCGCCGGATTCACCAGCACGCAGGGCAAAACCTGCAGCCCGGTAATCAGCCTGAATCCCTGCGCTGCCAACGATGCGGTTGACATGGGCGCTTCTGTAACGGCGGACGGTTTCTTTGATGCCGTAAACTATGCCGGCGGATTTGCTCCGAACAACAACTGGCTGCTGGGATGGACCGCCGCCGACCAGTTTGGATTCATTGACGGTTCCAGCCATGCTGCTCCGGCCGCTTCCATCACCAAGGGAGGGGTATCGGTCTCCTTCGACAGCCTGAACGGGATTTGGTACTCGGTTGAAAGCTCTGCTGACGCGGCCTTCACCAACTCGGTGGTTGAAGCTGAGCTCCTCGGAAACGGCTCCACCATGGCTTACGTTGATGAAGCAGCTGATCCGACGAAGTTCTTCCGCGTGATCTACAAATAATCCTCTCTCTCGTAAATCGAACACCTGGTGGCAGGTATCCCCTGCCACCACTCTTTTTGAATGATTAAATTGTGAGTATTTCATGAAGCGGTTGTTAGCAATTCTACCATTCGTCATTGTCGCCGGCTGCGGCAGTTCCGTTGACTCCTGCTGCAGTGATTGCGGAGATAACCAGACATTGCCTGCAGGATGCGCGACTCCGGTGTCGGCAGGATATCAGGAAGAACTCCTGCAGCTTGCCTTTGACGGCGTGAGCAGGATGCCGGTGCGGCCGCATATTAAAAACCGTTCACGGGCGCAGCAGATGGTGGCCGATGCCTGTCTTGAAATCGATAAGCCCGAACGGGCCCTGACCTATATCGAACAGATTGAAAACTGGCAACGCTGGCAGGGATACGCCAATGTGGCGTACTACTTTGCCGGGAAGGGTGACGATGTCCGCGCTCAAAAACTTGTAAACACAGTGAAGCCTGCGCTTCGCGTGGTCGAAGAACGCAGTCGCGGCCAGGTGGTGGCTTCAACTCCGAACGAACTCTATGATTCCCTGACGGACTGGCGCTATGAATCCGTATTGTCCCGAGTGGCCGAAACCGAATGGATGATCGGTTCCCGTGCTGCTGAACGGGCGGACGCCGAGGTTTATGGCGACGTAAACGCCTCGAAAATCAACGCCGCATCTGCCGTGCAGGAGGACGCGACTTTCAGCGTTTCCATGGCCCGCCTGCGGCCCTTCACGCAGGATCCAAACTTTGAAATCATGCATCTTGGTTTTGTGAAAATAGCAGACCTTATTGCGGATCATTATACCGAGGTCAACCTGATTGAATTCCTCGAATCCGAGGTGCTTCCGAAAACCGAAAAGATTCCTGTATTCCTTCGCATTGACATTCTGGATCATCTGGCCCGCGCTGCGGTGGACAATGCCGATACCGAAACGGCGAACCAGCTGATTGATCGGATTCAGGCATTGGTGGATCCGCTGGCTTCAAGTCCGCAGTTTCACATTCCCGAAGCCGTCCGCCTGATCCGCCTGCGGCACGAAGCCGGTCAGGAGGAACTCGCTCAGGCCGAGCTGGCCGCTCTGGAGCAGGGATACGAAGCGTCCCGCGAGCGGATCGTGAATATGTATCGCGCCGAGCTACTCTGTCGCATGGCCGAGAGCAATGCGCTGCTCGGAAATCCGGTGCATGCCATCGAACTCTATTCCAGGGCCGTCAAAGAAGGGCAGCTGAATCCTAACTCCCGCCCCCGGGCGGATGACCTGAACGAAATCTGCTGTTCCATGGCCGTTGCCGGCGTGAAGCCGTCTGCCGCACTGCAGGCTGAACTTTTGGAAATGAACGATAATCTGGGTGAACCGTGGTAATGATTAGGAAAACATGGTTGGTCCTTTGCTCCTTGGTGTGTGTTGTGATGGCGGCGCAGGGGCAGCAGGGAGGAATACGCGGAAACGTCGGCGATCTCGACTTTGAGGTTCCGCTGACCGGCGTAAAGGTGCGCATCTCTGAAACCGGACAGGAAGTTGAAAGCGGCGAGGGCGGCGGCTATTTTCTTGAAGCAGTTGATCCCGGTTCCTACACCCTGCTGTTCAGCAAAGCCGGCTACACGCGTCTGACGCGTCCGGGCGTCGTGGTTTCTCCCGGGCAGCTGGCGGAAATCGATGTGTCGCTGGCCGGGGAATATGAAGAGATGGATGAGCTGGTGGTTCGCGATATCCAGCTGGGCGGCGCGTCTGAAATCGGACTGCTCAATCTGCGTATGGAAAGCTCCGCCATGATGGACTCCATCGGGGCCGATCTGATGAGCCGGGCGGCGGTGTCCGATGCGGCGCAGGCGCTGACTCTGGTTCCGGGAACAACGATCCAGGATGGGAAGTATGCCGTGGTGCGCGGGCTTCCGGACCGTTATGTGAACTCCCAGATGAACAGTGTGCGGTTGCCGACGGCCGATCCCGATAAGCGAGCGGTGCAGCTCGACCAGTTTCCCTCCGTCATGATCGAAAGCGTGCAGGTATCGAAAACCTTCATGCCGGATCAGCAGGGCGACGCCTCCGGCGGTGCGGTAAATATTGTTCTCAAGGGCATTCCCGATGAGGCCGTGCTGAAGTTCAGTGTCGGTACCAAATACAAGACGACGGTTGCTGATGCCGGCAAAAATTTCCTGGTGGATGCCGGCGTGGATATGAGTCCGCTCGGCCATGATGCCGGTGACATGGCGGCGGCAAGCGTCAGCAGCCCGTGGGCCGGCCGGTTCGGAGTGTCACGCGACCGTGCGCCGACGATGGTTGACTGGTCGATCACGGCCGGTGATAAGATTGAATTTGATTCCGGCGTGAAACTCGGTTTTGTCGGATCCTTCTTTTACAAGCGCGATGCGTCGTATGTTGAAGGCGGCGTGGATGACAAATACTGGATCGATCAGGACAGTCCGACACCGAACAAACTGACGCCGTATACCAGCGGCGGTTCGGCCTGGCGCAGCTATAGCGGCCAGCAGGTGCCGAGCTGGGGTGAAGAGATCAATACTTCGCTGTACGATGTTACCAAAGGCACGGAGGAACTACAGTGGGGAACGCTCGGCGCCGTCGGCGCTGAGATTGAAAACCACTCCCTGACGCTGCTCTATTCCTACAACTTTTCCGCCGAGAGCACGGCTCGTCTGGCGGAGGACACGCGCGGTAAATATTATTTCTTCCCGGATTATAATCCGGCCGATCCCACGTCCCAGGGCGGTGCCGATTCCCGTTGGCCGCGCGCCGGACGCGACTATTCGCTTTATGCGCCGTTCCGTCGGTCGGAGTCGCTTGAATATGTTGAACGCGAGGCGGACAGCCTGCAGCTACGGGGCGATCACACTTTCCCGGTCGGTGACAAGAGTCTGGGATCCGTGATTACCTTCAAGGATCCGGAACTGGACTGGACTGTCGCCCGCAGCGGGTCAAAGATGGATACGCCGGACCGTCGCACCATGGACACCTACTGGTACGTGAACGAGGATGGTCAGGCGCAGCATTCGTTTTACGAAGATGATGGCGGCATCACGCTGCTGCTTCGGAAGTGGCGTGAAGTGGACGAGACGAGCTCGCAGTATTTCACCAATCTCAAGCTGCCGTTTGCTGCATGGAATGATGAAGAGGGTTATCTGAAATTCGGGGTGTTCGATGACCGCGTGGACCGCAGCTATGACGAGGACAGTTTTTACACCACGCAAAATCTCGGCAACTATGTAGCCGACTGGAATGCCTATTGGGGCGACACCATTTCATCGCAGCCTATCAGGATGCAGGACTATCCGCTCGACGTCAGTTATGACGGGGAACAGAACATTTCCGCATGGTACTACATGGCCGAGCTTCCGCTGGCGTCCTTCCTGAAGCTGACCGGCGGCGCCCGCATGGAAAAGACGGAAATCGCCACCTCCATGCGCGATGTGGATGCCAAGACCCAGCTCTATATTCCGTCCAATAACTATGGCGAACTGAACTTTCAGGGGAACGAGCATCTGGCGAATGTGTCGCTGCAGCAGGACGATGTGCTGCCGGCGCTGGGGCTTGAGTTTACGCCGCATGAAAAGGTTATCATCCGGGCCTCCTACGCCGAAACCGTGGCCCGCATGACCTTCAAGGAGCTGACGCCGATCCAGCAGGTTGACAACGTCGGCGATGATATCTTTATCGGTAATCCGGCCCTGCGCATGAGTTCGCTGAAGAACTATGACCTGCGGTTTGATTATAATCCCTATCCCGGCGGACTGGTTTCGTTTTCCTGGTTCATGAAGCAGATCGACGATCCGATCGACTATCGTCAGGTGCTGCTGGGCGGATCCACGCTGGCGACTACGGCGGACAATTATAACGATGGCTTGATCAACGGATACGAAGTCGAAATCCGGCAGTCGCTGGGTGCTTGGTGGCGGCCGCTGGAAGGACTGGACATCGGCGGGAACCTGACATTGATTGAGTCGGAAATTGATGCGTCCGGCGCCGAAACCGACAGCCTGAGCGATGCCATTATCGCGGCGGAATATAACAGCGATCTCACCCGCGACATGATGGGTGCGCCGGAATATCTCTATAACCTGAACGCCAGCTATGCAGTGCCGAAACTCGGAACCGAGGTGAGCCTTTTTTATACCGTGAAAGGCGATGCGCTCAAGGCCGCCGGCACGCAGGAGGACGGCAACTATATTCCGAACGTCTACGAAACCGAATATGCCACGCTCAATCTCTCGCTCTCCCAGAAGTTTGCGGACCGCTGGAAGTTCGGATTCAAGGCGAAGAACCTGCTCAATCCGGAGGTCGAAACCGTCTATCGCTCCAACTATACCGGCGAGGAGGTCGTCAAGACATCCTACAGGAAGGGAATCGAGTTTTCCGTGGGACTTTCCGGGACATGGTAACAAGCGACTAACAATCCGCTCATTCACAGCCAACATTCTGAAAATACAACACTAGTTCGAGGTACACATGAAAAGACAATTATTAATTATCCTGGCTCTGTCCGGCGCGGCCGTCTGTTCGCAGGCGCAGGATCTGGATCAGACCAAGGAAATGCTTTCGCGCTGGGTGGAAACCCGCAAGCTGATCTCCGAAGAAAAGCAGAAGTGGACGCTGGAGCGCGAAATGCTCAGCGACCGCATCGATCTGATCCGTACGGAAAAAGACAGCCTGACGCAGAAGATTCATGAAACGCAGGCGGATATCACGGCGGCCGATGAAAAACGCGAAGACATGGTCCGTGAAAACGATTCGCTCAAGAGCGCTTCCGCCACGCTGGTCAACCGTATTTCCAGCTTGGAGCAGGGTGTGCTGGAACTGATTCCCACGCTGCCGGCGCCGATTCAGGAGCGTATCCGCATGCTCAGCCAGCGGCTTCCGAAAAGCGATGAAACCGAACTCTCCCTTTCGGAGCGCTATCAGAACATCATCGGTATTGTCAACGAGCTCAACAAGGCGGCGCAGGAGATCATTGTGGTCAGCGAAGTCCGGGAACTCGGAGATGGAACCAAGGCCGAAGGCCAGACCCTCTATATTGGCTTCGGCTGCGCTTACTGGTGCAAGAACAAGGGCGACATGGCGCAGATCGGAATGCCCGGTCCGGACGGATGGATCTGGACGGCGCATAACGAGATTGCTTCCGGCGTGGCTGATGCCATTTCCATCATGAAGAACGAAAAGGTCGCGGAGTTCATTTCGCTGCCGGTCAGCGTAAGAAAATAACGTTCAAGCAAACAGGATCCGACATGAAAATCGTTTACTCACTGTTGTTATCTCTCTTCGCCGTCAGCGCCATGGCGCAGATGGAGGATATTCAGGGCAAGCTCGAGAGCAGCCTCACGGAGCTCTCGAATGTCCGCGAACAGATTGCCAATGAAAAGCTGCCTATGGTCAAGGGGCTCAACGCGCTGGAAGACGAGCTGCTGGATATCCGGCTGGAACACCAGAAGGTCATGCGCCAGCTCGACAGCCGCAACCTCGACCTCAACAATCTCCGATCGGAAATCAATTCGCGCAAAGGCGAGAAAAGCTATGTAAGCAATCTGCTCGGCGAATATATCCGCAACTTTGAAACCCGCCTGCATGTGGCCGAGCTGGATGAATATAAGGAGTCCCTCGATGCCGCCAAGCTGGCGCCGGAAAACAGCAATCTTTCCGATGAGGAAATCTTTGTCCAGCAGACCCTGATGGTGGATGAATCGATCCAGCGCCTGAAGGCGGCTGTGGGCGGTTCCATGCTTAACGGTACGGCGGCCGGCGAAGATGGCCTGGTCAAGGACGGGCGCTTTATCCTGCTCGGACCGATTGCACTCTTCTCCTCCTCCGATGGGTCGATGGCCGGCATTGCCGAACAGCAGATCGGTACGCTGGAGCCGACGGTGATGGGATTCGCCGACCCGGCCAATGCCGAGCTGATTCGTTCGCTGGTTGCCGCCGGACAGGGGCGCTTCCCGTTTGATCCGAGTCTGGGCAACGCCCGCAAGATTGAAGAGACCCGTGAAACCTTCAAGGAGCATATCCGGAAGGGCGGCATGGTGGCCTATGTGATTGTCGGCATGTTTGTGCTCTGCATGGCGATCGCCATCTACAAATGGATACGCCTGATCATCATTCCGATGCCTTCCGAAAAGGATGTGCATCCGGTGCTCGACGCCGTACTGCGTAAGGATCACGACAAAGCCGTCGCGGCAGTCGGCAAGCTCAAGGGGCCGACCGCCGCCATGCTTAAATCCGGTCTGGAACACATTTCCGAGCCGAAGGATCTGGTGGAAGAGGTGATGTATGAAGAGATGCTCACCACGAAAATGAGCGTGAACAAGCTGACACCGTTCCTTGCGGTGTGTGCTTCGACGGCGCCGCTCATGGGGCTGCTCGGTACCGTGACCGGTATTATCAACACCTTCAAGCTCATCACCGTATTCGGTTCCGGCGACGTAAAGACGCTTTCCGGCGGTATTTCCGAAGCGCTGATCACTACGGAGCTTGGGCTGGTGGTCGCCATTTCGGCGCTCGTGCTCTACGCCTTCCTGTCGCGCAAGGCCAAGAGCATTACCGACAACATGGAGCAGGTGGCCATCCTGTTTATCAATCGCGTAACACGGTCGGAGGAAGCGGCCCGCACCTAGTTCCGCACCGGATATTCATCATGGACGAACATACAACCATATGGAGTCAGGCGCTCGAAATCTGGGCATCCGGAGGATGGGCCATGATCGCGCTGGCGATCGATGCATTCATCATCTTCTACATGGGCGCCGGCATTTTTCTTCGCATCCGTTCAAAGGGCTATCTCTACGTCACGGAAAAGAAGATGAAAAAGTGGGTCAAGAAGCCGGAGAGCGGACGCGGCCCCGTCGGGCGCATGATCCGGTTTGTGATGGGCGCCCGCGACCTGGAGCAGATCAACATTTTCTTTGATGAGCTGAACCAGACGGAGATTGCCCCGATGAACCGGGATCTGCGGGTCATGCAGACGTGTGTCAGCGTCGCGCCGCTGCTCGGGCTGCTCGGAACGGTAACCGGCATGCTGGCCACGTTTGCGGCGCTGGCAACCGGGTCCGGCGGCGATAAGACCATGGGCATGGTGGCCAGCGGGATTTCCGAAGCGCTGATCACCACCGAGACCGGCCTGCTGATTGCGTTGCCCGGCCTGATCTTCCAGTACAAGCTGGCCCGCGAGCATGCGCAGTACAAGGCATTTCTTGCCCATCTGCACACCATCTGCTCGCAGCGCATTTATAAAAAACAACTCAAAGCGGAGGCGGCCTGATGGGACGTTTCAGAAACGACAGTGACGGCAGCGATGAGATCGGGGTCGATATTTCCCCGTTGATCGACTGCGTATTTATTCTTCTTATCTTCTTCATCGTAACCACCACCTTCGTGGAGGAAACCGGTGTTGAGGTCGACAAGCCGCAGGCGGCTTCATCGGCCCAACTGGAAAAGACGAGTATTCTTCTGGCCATCACGGAAAAGGGTGATGTGGTTTATGGCGGCGAATCGATCGGTATTTCCGGTGTACGCCCGCTGGTCAAGCGAACCATCGCCAAGGAGATGGTGCCGGTCATTGTGCAGGCCGACCAGAATGTGAAATCCGGCCTGCTGGTCCGGGTGATCGACGAAGCCAAGCTGGCCGGTGCCGAAAAGGTGAGCATCGCAACGCTAAAGAGTCAGGGATAGCCCGTGAGTAATGCACTGACCAGTTTTTTCAAAGGGCTGACGCGGCAGATCTCGATCATTGCGCTGGGGCTGGCCATGGTATTTGCTTTCTTCATGCTGCTGCCGATCCTACAGGTCATCACCAAGCCGCCGACCAAGGATCTGACGATCCGTACGGTGGATGTGGCCGAGCTGGAACCGCCTCCGCCTCCTCCGATGGATGAGCCGGAACCCGAACCGGAGCCCGAACCCGAACCTCCTCCGCCGGCCGTGGATGCCCAGCCGCTCGATCTGGCACAGCTGGAGCTCGCGCTTGATCCCGGAGGAAACGGATTCGGCGGCGGTGATTTTGAAGTGAATATCGAAGGCGTGGCCGGTAACAGCGAAGAGGTGGATGCCATCTTCTCGCTCTCGGATCTCGACCAGAAACCGCGCGTGGTTTATCAGCCGGCACCGGTCTATCCGCAGGAGCTCGCCCGTAAAGGCATGCAGGGTACGGTCTACGTTCTGTTTATCGTCGACAAAGATGGCCGGACGCGCGACCTGAAGGTTCAGAAATCAACCCATCCGGCATTTAATCAGCCCGCACTGAAGGCCGTCAAACAGTGGAAATTTGAGCCGGGCAAACGCAAGGGAAAACCGGTGCAGTTCCGGATGCGTGTTCCCATCACCTTTCAAAAGTAGGAATGAATCATGAAACATAATTACGTGAAATATACGTTCGGGCTGGGCCTCTGTGCGTCATGGCTGCTGACCGGCGCATCCTATGCGGAAGAGCTGCAGGATGTGCTCTATGCCGTAACCGATATGTCGGATGTCGGAAGCGCCGATGAAAAATCAGAACGCAATGCGGATGCGCCGGAGGTCATGGCCATCTGGGACAGCGAAAAGTTCCAGAAGGATTTTCTCGGAAGCTATGGAATGAATGCCGACATCGAACCGCAGGTTTCGGTGGTTGAGCGTGAGCAGATGCAGAAGGTGATGAATGTCATGTCCGATGAGGATGATATTGAAAAAGCCATGAAACTGCTGACGAAAAACTGCGGCGAATCCACCTCCCCGATCTTCGAGTTTACGCTGGCGAATCTCTATTTTCAGCAGGATAAGCTGGAGGATGCGATGAAATGGTACGACGAGGCGATCAGCCAGTTCGGCACATTTCGCCGGGCCTATAAAAACGCCGGACTGATCCATGTCCGCAATGGCGATTTTGACAAGGCGATTCCCTACCTGACGAAGACGGTCGAGCTCGGTGGAAACAGCAGCATGACCTACGGTCTGCTCGCATTTGCTTATGCCCAGACGGAAAACAATCTCTGCGCCGAGTCGGCTTACCGTCTGGCGATCCTGCTTGATCCAGAAACGATGGATTGGCAGCTCGGTCTGGCCCAGAGCCTGTTCAAGCAGCAGAAGTATGGCGACGCCGTCAGTCTCTGCCGCACACTGATTAAAAAATATCCGGATAATGCCGATTTCTGGATGCTGCAGGCCAACGCCTATCTGGGGCTTAAGCAGCCGATGCGCGCCGCGGAAAACTATGAGTATGTGAATGTGCTCGGCAAGGCGACCTCCGACAGCATGACGATGCTCGGCGATATTTATGTGAACGAATCGCGCTGGGATATGGCGGCGGATGCGTATCTCCGGGCGTTCGAGCTCGACGATGGCGCGCATCCGGAAAAGCCGCTGCGCGCGGCAAAGATTCTTTCGTCTCGCGGCGCCCTGAACGAGGCCCGTCGTGTACTGGTCCGGGTAGCTGAACGCAAGGCGGCGCTTGGGGAGGAATCCCTGAAAGAACTGCTGAAGCTGCAGGCGCGGGTGGCCGTGGCTGATGGCGGCGGCGAGGATGTGGTGAAGATTCTAGAAGAGGTCGTGCAGGTGGATCCGCTCGATGGCGAAGCCTACATGCTGTTGGCAAAACATTATGGCCGCAATAAGCCGGAGAAGGCGATTTTCTATTATGAGCGTGCGGAGGCGATTGAGGAGTTCGAGGCGGAAGCCAAGCTCTATCATGGCCAGCTGTTGGTCGCGGAGGCGAAGTATCAGGATGCTCTGCCGTTACTGCGCCGCGCGTATGAGCTGAAACCGCGCGAAGACATTCAGGACTACCTTAAGCAGGTGGAACGGATTGCCAAGACCCGCGGGTAGGAGATGGAGGATGATCATGTTGAATCAGTCACGCAAAGTTCTGGTTGTTGAGGACGATGTTGCCCTGCAGGAACTGCTGCTGTTCAACCTGGAGAAGGATGGATGGGATGTCACGGTCGCTGACAGCGGCGAAACCGCGTTGCTGAAGGTCGTGGACCTGCTGCCGGATGTGATTGTGCTGGACCTGATGCTTCCGGGTGTGGACGGACGGCAGGTTTGCCAGCAGGTCCGGCGCTATCCGAAAACCCGCTCAATTCCCATCATCATGATCTCGGCGCTGGGGCAGGATGATGACGTGGTCGGTGGTCTGGAAATGGGCGCCGATGACTATATTGCCAAGCCGTTCAGTCCTGAAGTGCTGCTGGCCCGGATTGAGGCGGTCATGCGCCGCTGTTCGGTCCGACCGGAGGAGGAATCCTCCGGCCCGATTTCCATCCACAATCTGGATATCGATCCGTTGCGGTTTTCGGTCAAGGTGGACGGCAAGTCCGTCACGCTGACGCACACGGATTTCCTGATCCTTCAGCTGCTGGCCAGCGAACCCGGCCGCGTCTATACACGCCGGCAGATCATTGATGCAGCGCACGACAGGGATGTCTCGATTTCCGAACGCTCCGTCGATGTGCAGATTGTCGGGCTCCGGCGCAAGATCGGTTCCGCCGGTCGGGTGATTGAAACCGTGCGCGGCGTCGGCTATCGGTTGAAGGAGCTTTAGCGGACCGGGGAATTTAAATAGTCGATCCTGAAAACCCTGCTTTTAGCCCTGCGTCATGACCTGATCCGGTCGATCAACGGCGATTGGATCTAAACGCAAAGGCCGCAAAGCCCAGTGACCAGCCTTATCAAGCACGCAAAGAGCTGACGCAGAAACGAAGGCAACTGGGAAACTGCTTTGAGCAGTTTCCCGAAGTTTATTCCGGCAGCGCCCGGTACCGTATTTCTGCCCCATGCCAATGCTCCTTTCCTGATGTTTGGTCGCAAAAGAAAAGGTTCATTCTGGCATGGGATTCTATTTTTCGAAACCGGACAGTTTCATTTACAATCTACCGTCCTTGTTGGTTGACCGGTTAAATGACTTGTTCAACCCAAATAGCCGTGTAGAATATTCACCATGGAAGAGTGTGCGGGTGTCGCGTGCATCGCATGCATCATCGCTGGACACTGTGAATTGAACCGGAGCGCCCGGGATTCTGCAGTCCTTGTCCGTGTGGTGAGTCAGTCATGGTTAAGTTGTAGGGCATTATAAAGCTGCTGTGAGATACAAACTCATAATCATGTTTCTAGTGAGCATCCTGCTGCGGGGTGCATTTGCTCAGGAAGTTCAGTCGCGCCCACGGGTGTTGATTCTGAATTCGTACCATACGGAATTTGTCTGGACGGCGGAGGAGACGGAAGGCATCCGGCAGGCGATCCGCGATGCGAATCTGGATGTGCAGATGCATGTCGAATTCATCGATACCAAACGAATCCAGACATCGGAATACTTTGCCGAGCTCTCAAAGCTGATGCAGATGAAATATGGGCAGCTGCCATTGGACCTGGTGGTTGCGACCGACGACAATGCGCTCAATTTTGTACAGGAGCATCGCAAGGAGATTTTTCCCCAGGCTTCGGTGGTTTTCTGCGGCGTGAATTATTTCCAAACGGAACGGCTGCATGAACTGCCTCAAACGACCGGCGTGAATGAGGAAATTGACGCCCAGGCTACGATTGACCTGATGTTGAAGCTGCATCCCGGGACCAAACGTATCTTCGTGGTTAATGACACCACGACGACTGGTAAGGTCATTCAGCCGAAGCTGGAGAGCATCGGCCTTCAGTACGAGGGCCGCGTGGAGTTCCGGTATCTTCAGACGCTGACGTTGCAGCAGATCGAAGAGACGCTGTCGAAGCTGGAGTCGGGGGACCTGGTTCTGCTGACATTGATGCTGCGTGATTCGTCGGGCAGGATGTATGAATACGATGAGAGTGCCCGTCGAATCTGTGCAGCCTCGCCGGTTCCGGTGTATGGCGTCTGGGATTTCAACCTGAAATTCGGGATCGTCGGGGGAAAGCTTGCCTCGGGCTATTATCAGGGACTGACGGCGGGAAAACTGGCCGTTCGCATTCTGAAAGGAGAAGCCGCGGTGTCCATTGCACCGATCATGCAGAGTCCCAATCACTATATGTTTGATTGGGTTCCGATGCAGCGTTTCGGCATTGCGGAATCTTCTCTGCCGGAGGGAAGCATTATTATGAACCGCCCGGAATTCTTCCACGAAAAATACCGAACGCAGATTTTCATTGCCGCTGTACTGTTTGTGGTGATGGTTCTCCTGCTGCTTCTACTCTGGAGTCATCTTCTCAAAACGCGGCAACGGGAGTTCAAGTTTCGGTCACTTTCAGAAAATCTGCGCATCACCCTGCAGGCGATTGGCGATGCCGTGATTGTTACGGATGAAAATGCCGTCATCACGCGGGTGAATCCTACTGCAGTTGTCCTGACGGGATACCCGGAAGATGAGTTGATTGGACAGTCGTTCATTGATCGGGTGCACCTGATGGATGTGGATTCCCGCCAGCCGGTAAACAAGCCGATCAGGCGGTCAATTGCCTCTGAAGAGGAGCATCCCTTGGATGGCGAGTGGCTCCTGATGGATCACAGCGATGTTGAACGGCGGGTATCATGTGTTGCAGCAGTCATTCGGGATGCTTCGGGAACGGTAACCGGCATGATTCTGATCATGCGCGACATCACCGAGCAATTCCAGGTGCTCACGCAGTTGCATCAGTCGCAGAAGATGGATTCAGTGGGGCAGTTGGCCGGGGGAATTGCACACGATTTTAATAATATGTTGTTGGCCATTCTCGGTGCGGCGGAGTTGCTGGATGAAGTCGTTGCAGAGGATGAAGACGCAAAGGGGCTGCTGCAGATTATCGAGGAAGCTTCGATGCGGGCTTCTGACCTGACGAAAAAGCTGCTGGCATTCAGTCGTAAAGGTATGCAAACCTCGACTCCGGTCGATATGCATCAGGTGATTGGCGAAACCATCTCGCTGTTGAAGTGCAGTATTGACAAGCGGGTTCGGATCGAAACCCGCTTAGACGCTGAGCAGTCCATGATCGTGGGCGATCCTTCTCAGTTGCAGAATGCCTTGCTCAATCTTGGAATCAATGCCCGCGACGCCATGCCCGATGGAGGCACGCTGACGATCGCGACGTCCAATATCGATTTAGATGATGTTTTCTGCCAGGCAAGTCCGTTTGATCTGTTGCCGGGGGCTCACCTGGAAGTCACGATCAGCGATACGGGCCATGGGATGGCACCGGAAACGCTGGGGCGCATTTTTGAGCCGTTTTTTACGACAAAGGATGTAGGCAAGGGGACGGGGCTTGGACTGGCGGCGGTCTATGGCGCCATCAAGGCGCATCAGGGGGCCATTCATGCATACAGTGAGTTGGGCGAGGGGACCGTCTTTCGGATTTATCTGTCGGTGGATCATTCGTTGGCGCCGGTGTGTAACCCGTTGGCCGATGAGGTGGTTCGGGGCGAAGGAACCGTACTGCTGGTTGATGACGAACATGTGCTTCGTAAGATGGGAATGAATCTGCTGCAGGATCTGGGTTATCAGGTCATTCTGGCCGAAGACGGGCCGGAGGCGCTGGAAATCTACAAGGCGCGCAAAGATGAAATCGATCTGGTGGTCATGGATATGGTCATGCCGAAGATGACCGGCCGTCAGGTGTTTGCCCAGATTCTGGAGATCAATTCAGCCGTCCGGGTCCTGTTTTCGTCGGGATTCACCCGGGAAGGTTCCCTTGATGATGTTTTGAAACAAGGAGCGTGCGGTTTTATTCAGAAACCGTACCGACGTGCGGAATTTTCCCGGATCCTATCTTCGGCCATGCGCTCATGATCTGATTGTCATACGATGTGTTCTGCTGGATTGCCGGGTCCGTATTTATCTGATATCGCCGGGCGAATGGCTTTGATTTCCTGGTCGGCGGCCCAGGCCAGCACATCCTCGCGCTTGAGCGCGGTGTCCATTAAATCGGGGAGCTGATCCGGTCCGCAGGCACCATGTGTGGCCGCATCCGCCGAGCTTTGGGTTACAGCGTATGCGACGTGCCCGTACGCCATGGCTGCCCTGATCATCCAGATGGTCGGATATACGATGAGATGAACTGTTCGACGAACAGGGCGTTGATCGCCACAACCGCATCGCGTTGAACCTCGTTCTCCATCCGGAAAAGCGTCGAAGGGCTGGCCAGTTCACCGTCGGTTCCGACCGCGGTCTGCATCAGGATGTTCGTGCGCAATTCGCTGTGATCGTTGAGATCTTCTTCGCCGCATGCGATAGAATAAACCCGCAGGGCAATCATGTTACGGATCGAATGCATAACACTCGCCTGCCTGCGGGGATCAGGAATGCATTGGGCTGCTGACCGAGTCAGCCCAAGCTGCCGGTCCGCCTGTTTAAGCAGCATGACGCCTCCTGAAGAGGAGATGTTTCCTCCGGAAAAGTCGGCGTTAACCTTTCTTGATTTACAGGAAGGGAAAGCGAACGAGGTTTGTTTACATTTCGTCATGGCGTCTTTCTCTGTGGTAAAATACTGATTTATAGCAGGTAACAAAGGAAGTGACTCTATATTGATGAGATATTCAGGTTGGGTTGATCTTCACGATCTGCTGTTTTTGGAGTTCGTCGAGCACCTTGGCAGGAACGCCTTTCTTTGCCCATCGGTTCATCCGGGTGTAGATCGTGTACCAATTCCTGTAATGAGCGGGAAGTCCCCTCTACGTACAGTCCTGTTCGGCGACATACACAATGGTATTTAAAATCTCTATGTTGGAATGGGTTGCGTCACCTCGCTGAGCAGGCAGCAGGTGGGCGATCTTGTCATACTGAGGATCAGTTGGGACAGTGCAAGACTTTGATATATTTCAGGCAATAGTGTTAACCGGCTCTGGTCACTCAATCGGAAGCGGGGCTGAATGTATTGGAATGATTTATGGGAAATAGGCGGCACCTTCTTGTGGGGATTATTGCCAAAGTAACGCGGTACTACATGCCGTTTCACGGCACTTTCTACGATCATAGCGTGGTAAATAACATGGAACGTGGCATTTTAACGCATCCGGAAGTATCCGCCTCGGTCAGTCCCTTTTCGGCCCGCCGGTTTTATAGAGCTGAAAGCCCCGGAAGTGCCACGTTTTGAGCTTTGTTTTGTTTATCACTTCTATCATAACGGGATACCGGAAATGTTCCTGTGAAAATATCAGCGTTTTTATCTGGTAACTTTGGTAAAAGTGTCTATTGTACCCACCTTTTCCGTTAGTTCTGTCTGGAGTGTGGCGCAAGCATTGAACCGCCGCGAGAAGGGTAGGAGCCGGAATAAACTGAATAAAAAAGTGAAATCTTTCGCTTGTGATACGTGTAGGGGGTTACTACTCTCCTGCGCTTGTCTTTTTACGGAAGGGATATGTATGCCTACAATTAATCAATTGGTGAGAAAGCCGCGTGCTATCGCCAAAAAGAAGAGTAAATCGCCCGCACTGGTGAACTGCCCGCAGCGTCGCGGTGTTTGCCTGCTCGTTAAGACCCAGACCCCTAAGAAGCCGAACTCGGCTCTGCGTAAGGTGGCTCGTGTTCGTTTGACCAATGGTCGCGAAGTGAATGCCTATATCGGTGGTGAAGGGCACAACCTGCAGGAGCACAGCATGGTGCTTGTTCGCGGCGGTCGTGTGAAGGACTTGCCGGGTGTTCGCTATCACATCGTTCGTGGTGCACTCGACTGTTTGGGTGTGAATGACCGTAAGCGCGGTCGCTCGAAGTATGGTGCGAAGCGCCCTAAAGCAAAATAAACTGCATTTGAAGGACATTAAGTAGTATGGCCAGAAGACATAGAGCAGAAAAGCGCGAGCTCATTCCTGATCCGCGCTATAACAGTGAGCTCGTTGCTTACATGATCAACTGTGTAATGCAGCGCGGCAAGAAGTCGGTTGCGGCTAAGATCGTCTATGGTGCCCTGGAAGATATTCAGGCGCAGATTAAGGACGAGGATCCGGTTGAAGTATTCACCATCGCAATCGAAAACGTCTCCCCTCGTCTGGAGGTTAAGTCCCGTCGTGTGGGTGGTGCCACCTATCAGGTTCCGTTGGAAGTTAAGCCCAAGCGTCAGGTTGCTCTTGCAACGCGCTGGCTGATCACTTTTGCCGGAAACCGTAAGGGTGTTCCCATGCAACGTGCATTGGCTAACGAGCTGATGGATGCTTATCGTGGTCAGGGTGCTGCCATTAAAAAGCGCGACGACACGCATAAGATGGCTCAGGCTAATAAGGCCTTTGCTCATTACCGTTGGTAATAAGGGCTATACGCCGTCGATTGATATAGGAAATCTCCGAAGGACGGGGATCGCCGATGGACAGGAAGGTTCCACTCAATGGAGCCTTCCAGCTGTTGAAAAAGAGAAATGAATACTGTGAGTCAGAATAATAACAATCAGGTTGCAGGCTCAGCTCCCCGGCGGGAGGCTGAAGGTCGTGATCATGCATTGTCTTCTGTGCGCAATATTGGAATCGTTGCCCATATCGATGCGGGCAAAACAACGACGACCGAGCGAATTCTCTTTTACAGCGGCAAGGTTCATAAAATCGGAGAAGTTCACGACGGTACGGCCACCATGGACTGGATGATTCAGGAACAGGAGCGTGGCATTACGATTACATCTGCTGCCACAACCTGTTTCTGGAAAGACCATCAGATTAATATTATCGACACCCCCGGCCACGTAGATTTTACGGTGGAAGTTGAACGCTCGTTGCGCGTGCTTGACGGCGCAGTGGGCGTTTTTTGTGCTGTAGGGGGTGTTCAGCCGCAGTCGGAAACGGTGTGGCGTCAGGCCTCTAAGTACAAAGTTCCGCGACTTGCATTCGTCAACAAGATGGATCGTATTGGAGCGGACTTCGATCGCGTGCTGTCTGATATGGTGGCCAAGCTGTCTGCACCGGTTGTTGCGCTGCAGATTCCAATCGGAGCATCTGACTCCTTTAAAGGAGCTGTGGACTTGATCAAAATGCGCGCCATGCACTTTTCGGAATCTGACTACGGTGCGCAGGTTGAGTTTGTCGATATCCCTGCGGAGATGGCAGCGAAGGCTGAAGCTGCCCGAGCTGATATGGTCGAAAAGGTGGCGGAAGTTGACGAAGCTCTGCTGGAAGCTTACATGGAGAATACCGATGTCTCCGAAGATGATCTGGTTGCCGCTATTCGTCGCGCAACCATCGCTAACCAGATTGTCCCGGTGCTTTGCGGTTCCTCGCTAAAGAATAAGGGTGTTCAGCCGCTACTTGACGCGGTCGTATCTTTTTTACCCTCTCCTGAGGATGTCCCGGCGGTTTCGGGTGTTTCCCCGAAAAATGAAGCTCAGATTATTCGTGAAGCTTCAGATTTCGAGCCGCTTACCGGCCTTGTTTTCAAGATGGCCTCCGATAAATTCGTCGGAAAGCTGGCATTCGTCCGCATTTATGCCGGTCAGCTGAAAAAAGGCCAGAACATCTACAATCCGCGGACTAAAAAGCGTGAGCGCATAGGACGTCTCCTGCGGCTCCATGCTAATCATCGCGAAGATATCGATGTACTGTTTGCCGGTGAAATCGGGGGCATGGTTGGTCAGAAGCTGTTTACTACCGGTGATACGGTCTGTGGTGAAAATGATCCGATTGTTCTGGAAAACATTGAATTTCCCGAACCTGTAATCTCCATGGCCATCGAGCCGAAAACCACTGCCGATAAGGATTCGCTGGTGAGCGCACTCAGAGAGATGGCAGAGGAAGATCCGACCTTCCATACATCTATCAACGAAGAGACCGGTCAGACCATTATTCACGGAATGGGTGAGCTTCATCTTGAAATCATCCGTGATCGTATTCTACGCGAGTACAAGGTACAGGCAAACGCCGGTAAGCCCATGGTGGCTTATCGCGAAAGCGTTTCCAAAAAAGGTACCGCATCCTATGCCTTTGAGCGCGAGATAGGAAACGATTCACATTTTGCCGGCATTACGCTGGAGGTTTCTCCTTTGGCATCAGGTATCGGCAACTCCGTCGAGTTCGACGTGTCCGCCAGCGTCATTCCCATGGGATATCGCAAGGCAATCGAGGAGGGTATCAATGATGCACTGCTTACCGGCGTGCTCGGAAACTTTGCTATCATCGATGTTTCTGTAAAGGTGGTCGGCGGAAGCACGCATACTACCGATTCTTCCGAAATGGCATTCCGCTCCGCATCCGTTATGGCATTGCGGGCAGCCATTACCAATGCCGCTCCGATTCTTCTGGAGCCGGTAATGAAGCTTGAGATTGAAACTCCTGAAGAGCATCTTGGTGATGTTCTGGGAGATCTCAACAGCCGTCGCGGCAGTGTCCGCAATATCAAGGCTACAAATGATCTGCAGGTCGTGCAGGCGGACGTTCCGCTTGCCGAGGTTTTTGGGTACTCAACATCGTTGCGTTCCCTGACAAAGGGTAGAGCGAGCTACACGATGGAACCGCAAGCGTTTGATCCGGTTCCTGCGACCATGGTCGACTCCATCCTTAACCGCTAAACAGAGAGAGAAAATGACAAATCAACGTATCAGAATCCGGCTGAAGTCGTTCGACCATCGCGTCCTCGATATTTCGGCCACTGAAATTGTAGAAACGGCACGCCGCACCGGCGCTCGTGTTGCCGGGCCTATTCCGCTGCCGACTCGTATTGAGCGTTTTACTGTGAACCGCAGTCCTCACGTGAACAAGAAGTCGATGGAACAGTTCGAAATCCGCACGCACAAGCGTCTGCTGGACATTATTGATCCGACCATCAAGACGGTTGACGAGCTCAAGAAGCTCAACCTGCCGGCTGGTGTGGATATCACAATCAAGATCTAGGAAGGAGGGGCATCGTGAAAGGTTTAATTGGAAAGAAACTGGGGATGACCTCCATTTACGATGAAAACGGTGTTGCGGTTCCGGTCACCGTCATCGAAGCAGGTCCGTGTGTTGTTGTTCAGCGCAAGGACAACGAGAAGGATGGATATTCCGCTGTGCAGCTCGGTTTTGACGACCAGAAAGAGCAGCGTCTGAACAAGCCGGCTCTTGGTCACTTCAAGAAGGCTGGTGTAGATGCAAAGCGCGTGCTCAAGGAGTTTCGTATAGAAAATACGGAACTCAATGTCGGTGACGTGGTTGACGCCAGCGCATTTGCCGAAGTCAACTATGTTGACATCATTGCAACCGGCAAGGGTCGCGGCTTTCAGGGCGTAGTCAAGCGCTATGATTTTGGCGGCGGTCGTGCATCACATGGTGGCGGCTGGGTCCGTCGTCCGGGTTCTATCGGTATGTGCGAATTTCCCGCCCGCGTTTTCAAGAACAAGAAAATGCCTGGTCAGATGGGTGATAAGCGCGTCACTACACAGAACCTCAAGGTTGTTCAGGTTCGCCCTGAAGAAAACCTGATTCTGGTTAAGGGTTCCGTTCCGGGTGCCAAGGGCGGCATCGTTACGATCAAGGAAGCCCTCAAAAAGAAGTAAGCGAGGAAGATCATGAGCAAACTACCTTTGAAAAATGTAAAGGGAGACAGCGTCGGTGACTATGAAGTTGCGGATTCTCTCCTCGTTCTCGACAAGGGGGAGCAGGTCGTTCACGAAGCGGTTGTTGCCTATCAGGCCAATCAGCGTCTGGGCACCGCCTGCACCCTGAGCAAGTCCGAAGTCAACGGCAGCGGAAAGAAACCCTGGAAACAAAAGGGTCTCGGGCGTGCGCGTGCCGGATATAAGCAGTCCAACGTATGGCGTGGCGGTTATGTTGCGCACGGCCCCAAGCCGCGCAGCTATAACAAGAAGATGACCAAGAAGGCTGCCAAGCTGGCCTTTCGCCGTGCGCTCAGCGCTAAGATCGATCAGGGTGATATCACCGTGATTGACGAGCTTGCGGTTTCCACTCCTAAGACCAAGGAATTCTCCACTGTGATGAAGAACCTCGGCCTGGACCGTGGCGGCCTGTTTATCGTGGATGCCACGACGGACAATCTGGTGCTTGCATCGCGCAACATTCCGCGCGTTGAAGTTGCTACTGCCAAGCTGGTAAACACCTACCAGATCCTGCGCTACAAGAACGTGATCGTTACGAAGGCAGGCATGGAAGCGCTGGAAGCGCGTCTGGGATAAAGGAGCCTACGAGATGAAAAATTCAGCCACTATCATTAAGCGAGTTTTGTTGACGGAGAAGGGAACGCGCCTCACTGAGGAGCAGAACAAGTATGTGTTCCGCGTAGCCCGCGATGCCAACAAGGTAGAAATCAAACGAGCAGTCGAAGAGCTCTTCAACGTCCGTGTTATGGCCGTCAATACGATGAGCCGAAAAGGCAAGAAGAAGCGCCTCCGTACAGCTCATGCTGGAACGACTGCTGCATGGAAACGTGCCGTGGTCACACTGAATGCTGAAGACAGCATTAACCTGATATAAGGAGTTCATTCCAATGGGTTTGAAAGCACATAAGCCGACAACACCGAGCCGCCGGCACATGGTATTGTCCGATTTCGCTGAAATCACCAAGTCGACGCCTGAGCGTTCGCTGGTGACTGCGAAGAAGAGCAAGGCCGGCCGAAACAGCGCAGGACGCGTGTCCGTGCGCCACCGTGGGGGCGGGCACAAGCGCCGCTACCGCGTGATTGACTTCAAGCGCGACAAGTTTGGCATTCCTGCCAAGGTTGCGGGCATTGAGTATGATCCGAACCGTTCTGCGCGTATCGCTCTTCTGCATTATGCCGATGGAGAAAAGCGCTACATCATCGCACCTGCCGGACTCAAGGTTGGCAGCATGCTGATGTCCGGTCCTGACGCAGAGCCTTCCGTGGGCAACGCGTTGCCGCTGGGTAAGATACCGGTGGGTATGGCCGTTCACAACATTGAGCTGATTGCAGGCAAGGGCGGCCAGCTGGTCCGTTCCGCCGGAACATCCGCCCAGCTGATGTCCCGTGAAGAAGAGTTCGCTCACATCAAGATGCCTTCCGGTGAAATTCGCCTCATTCGCACCAACTGTCTGGCTACGGTCGGTCGCGTTGGTAACGTTGAGCACGACAGCATCGTAATGGGTAAGGCCGGTCGCAAGCGCTGGTTGGGTATCCGCCCGACCGTTCGCGGTGTTGCCATGAACCCGGTGGATCATCCGATGGGTGGTGGTGAAGGCCGCACATCCGGTGGTGGTCATCCGAAGTCTCCCTGGGGCCTGCTGGCCAAGGGTAAGCGTACCCGCGATAAGGCCAAGCAGAGCAACAAGTATATTGTTGAACGGAGGAAGAAATAGTTATGGCACGTTCAGTCAAAAAAGGCCCGTTCGTAGATCTGAAACTGATCAAGAAGATTCGCAAAATGGACGAAAGCGGGAAGAAATCCCCGATTAAGACCTGGGCTCGCGGATCGATGATCGTTCCTGAATTTGTAGGCCACACCTTCAATGTTCACAACGGCAAAGTTTTCGTTCCGGTGTTTGTTACGGAAAACATGGTCGGGCACAAACTGGGCGAGTTTTCGCCTACCCGCGCCTTCAGAACTCACGGTATGGCAACGGAGAAGTAGTTTTTTGCTGAAATCGCTGGATTTCAATTTGCAAAACCATAAACTGTCCGCCCTTTACACCGTGGACCAAAGAGAGTGAAAACACCATGGAAGTGTCAGCTACAACCAAATATGTGAAAATGTCGCCCACCAAGGCGCGTGATCTGGCAAACGAAATTAAAGGTTTGCCGGTTGCGGATGCATTGCGCATTACCGAATTCAACGCCCGCAAGGCTGCTGTTCAGATCGGCAAAACCCTCAAGTCAGCGATTGCCAATGCTGAAAATAATGAGGGCCTGTCGGCCGACAGCCTGTTTGTAAAGAACGCCATCGTGGATGGCGGACCGATGATGAAGCGTTATCGTCCGTGCGCCCGAGGCATGGCTCATCCGATTCAGAAGAAGACGAGCCATATAACTGTAATTCTAACCGACAACGCGTAGTTGAGGAAAGGAGACCATTTTGGGTCAGAAAGTAAATCCTATTGGGCTGAGACTCGCATTGACCAAAGACTGGCGTTCGCGCTGGTATGCGGACAAGCGTGATTTCGGCACCATGCTCAAGGAAGACACCGACATCCGTAAGCTGGTTGCCGAACGTCTCAAAGACGCGGCTGTTTCGGATATCTATATTGAGCGTTATGCAAACCGTATTCGTGTAACCATTAAGAGTGCACGTCCGGGCTTGGTCATCGGCCGCAAGGGCGAAGACATCGACAAGCTCCGTGAGGTTCTTGCGAAAATGACGAAGAAGGAGATCTATATCGAGATCGCCGAAGTCAAGTCGCCTGATCTGGACGCTACGCTGGTTGCCGCTAATGTTGCCATGCAGCTTGAGCGCCGCGTTTCCTATCGCCGCGCTATGAAGCGTGCACTGCAGATGGCTATGGATAATGGTGCCCTCGGCATCAAGATTCAGGTCGGCGGACGTCTGGGTGGCGCGGAAATCGCACGTACGGAAAGCTATAAAGAAGGCAAGATCCCGCTGCACACACTGCGTGCCAACATTGATTACGGTACGGCCCGTGCCAACACCGTTGCCGGTGTGATTGGTATTAAGGTGTGGATCTGCAAGGAACAGGAAAAGAAAGCCTAGGAGATTGAATCATGCCTTTGATGCCAAAACGAGTTAAGCACAGAAAGGTTCAGCGCGGTTCCCGCCGTGGCCTCGCGCAGGCCGGAAATAAGCTGGCCTATGGGGAGTATGGTCTCCAGTCTCTGGAGCGCGGCTGGATCACTAATATCCAGATTGAAGCGTGCCGTGTTGCTGCGAACCGTGCCATGAAACGTAAAGGGAAACTGTGGATTCGCATTTTCCCCGACAAACCGATTACGAAGAAGCCGTTGGAAGTTCGTATGGGTAAGGGTAAAGGCGGCGTCGACACTTGGGTCGCCGTCATTAAGCCCGGAACCATGCTCTTCGAACTGGACGGGATTCCTGAATCGCTTGCTAAAGAGTGTCTGCGCCTTGCAGCCACCAAGCTGCCGGTTCGCGCCCGTTTCGTTCAGCGGCACGCTCACGACTAACACAGGGATGGGCCATGAAGGTTAAGGAATTAAAAGAAATGACGGTGGAAGAGCTGAACACTCAGCTCGAGGATATCAGCAAGGAGCAGTTCAATCTGAAGCTCCAGCAGGTTTCCGGTCAGCTGGAGAATCCGGCGCGCATCAAAGGACTGCGTCGCACGGTTGCCCGCATCAAGACCATCCAGAACCAAAAGAAAGTTGAAGGGTAGAGGTCATGTCAGAGAACGCTAGAAATCTCAGAAAGACCCGTGAAGGCCGTGTTGCCAGCAAGAGCGGCGACAAGACGATCGTTGTTATGATCGAACGTCGTGTCCGTCATCCTCTCTACGGCAAGGAAATCCGCGTCTCGAAGAAGGTACACGCCCACGACGAAGAAAACCGCGCCAAGGTTGGCGACGTCGTTCGCGTTATGGAAACCCGCCCGATCAGCCGCATGAAGCGCTGGCGTCTGGTGGATGTCGTTGCGGAATCGACCAAGTAGGGGAAGAAGCGATGATTCAGGAACAAACACGTTTAAAAGTTGCCGATAATTCCGGTGCGCGTTCTGTAATGTGCATTCGTATTCTCGGCACCAAGAGTCGGGTTGCTCGCGTTGGCGATGTGATCCGTGTCGCGGTCAAAGAAGCGCAGCCTAATGGCGTTGTTAAAAAAGGCGACGTACTGAAGGCTGTTGTTGTTCGCACCAAGAGCACTATTCGTCGTGCAGACGGATCCTGCCTGCGGTTCGACAGCAATGCTGCCGTGATTATTGATGACAATAAGAATCCGCGCGGAACCCGTATCTTCGGGCCGGTTGCACGTGAAATTCGTGATGCCGGTTTCATGAAGGTGGTTTCGCTTGCGCCCGAAGTCCTCTAGCCCACAAGGAGATTGATCATGAGCAAATTGAAATGCCACATCAAGAAGGGCGACACAGTTGTTGTGATTGCCGGTGAGGACAAAGGGAAGAGCGGTAAAGTTCTTCAGGTTGTTCCCCAAAACGGGCGTGCGCTCGTCGAGGGAGTGAATATTGTAAAGAAACATATGCAGAAAACGCAGGAAAACCCGCAGGGCGGTATTGTTGAGATGGAAGCGTCCATCGCAATTTCCAACCTGAAGGTTTCCAAGTAATCGTTCCAAGGAATGGAACCGTAATTTTGGAGGAAGGGTGCAATGGCCCCAACACTGAAAACAAAATACAAAGATGCGATAGCTCCTAAGCTGATGGAAAGCCAGAGCTACTCGAGCAAAATGCAGGTTCCCGCAGTCCAGAAGATTGTGCTCAATCTCTGTGTCTCGCTGTCTCATGACCGCGACACGCTGACCGCCCTTGCCGAAGACCTCGGCAAGATCACGGGTCAGAAGGCCGTCATTACCAAGGCCAAGAAGAGCGTATCAAACTTCAAGTTGCGTGAAGGTATGCCGATCGGCGCACGTGTAACACTGCGCGGCGACCGGATGTATGAATTCATGGACCGTCTGGTCAACGTTACGCTTCCGCGTATTCGTGACTTCCGCGGTATTCCCGGTAATTCGTTCGACGGGCAGGGCAACTATTCGTTCGGCCTGCAGGAACAGACCGTATTCCCGGAAATTGATCCGGACCGAGTCAAGAAGACGCATGGTATGGACATCACGTTTGTGACATCGGCCAAGACCGATGCCGAAGCTAAAGAGCTTCTCACGCTGATGGGAATGCCGTTTGCAACGGGCAACTAAGAAGAAGGGTTTAAGAAATGGTAATTACAGATCCAATCGCCGATATGTTGACCCGTATTCGCAATGCGAACATGGCTGAAAAGAAGATTGTGCAGATGCCGCATTCTAAAATGAAGAGCGAAATTGCACGCATCCTCAAGGCCGAAGGGTTCATCAAGGACTACACCGTGGAAAACGACGACGGAAAAAGCGTACTGAACGTTTTCCTCAAATACACGATCGAGCGTGAGCCGGTCATTCAGGGGCTTCGCCGTATCAGCAAGCCGAGCTGCCGTAAATATGCCAACGCTGACGAGCTTCCGCGCGTTCTCGGCGGCATCGGCCTGGCCATCCTGAGCACCTCCTCGGGGGTAATGACCGATAACGAAGCCAGACAGAAGCACATCGGAGGCGAAGTCCTCTGCTACATCTGGTAGTCAACTCGGAGTTTTGTTATGTCAAGAGTAGGTAAACAACCAGTTTTGATTCCCGACGGTGTAACCGTCGAGGTAAACGGACAGACCGTAACGGTCAAGGGTGCCAAAGGCGAATGCGCCTACACGGCTCCTGCCTGTATCGCGGTCTGCATTGAAGACAACAGCGCAGTCGTGTCCCGTACTGATGAGTCCAAGCATGGCAAAGCCATGTTCGGTACCGTGCGTAGCCTGATCAACAACATGATCGTCGGTGTAAGCCAAGGCTACAGAAAAGATCTCACGATTGAGGGTGTTGGTTACAAAGCCGTAATGAAGGGACAGGAAATTGTTCTTTCGCTCGGTTATTCCCACGAGATCAACTACGCGATTCCGGAAGGCATCAAAGTTGATGTTGCGAACGGGACGACAGTTTCTGTTGAAGGCATCGATAAGCAGCTGGTCGGTCAGGTTGCAGCGCGCATCCGTGACTACGCACCGGCAGAGCCGTACAAGGGCAAGGGCGTTCGCTACGTTGGTGAGCAGATTCGCCGCAAGGAAGGTAAGGCGGTTGCATAATCATGAGTACTAAAAGCAAAAAAGATCTGAGAATTCGTCGCCACTTCCGCGTGCGCAACAAGGTAAAGGGAACCGCTGCGCGTCCGCGCATGGCGGTCTACCGTTCGAACAAGCGCATCGAAGTCCAGTTTATTGATGATGATGCCCGCCTCACGCTGGCTGGTGTATCCATCAATGGCAAGAACGCTGAAGCTGCCAAGGAGCTTGGAGTCAAGGCAGCTGAAGCCGCTAAGGGCAAGGGTATTGAATCCGTGGTTTTTGACCGTGGCGGTTTTTCGTTCGGCAACAATCTCAAGACACTCGCTGACAGCGCTCGTGAAGCGGGTCTTAAATTCTAGGCATATTCAAGGAGTTTCCTAAATGGCAGAAGAACGTACAGAACGCAAAGGCCGCCGTGAAGGCGGACGTGGCCGCAAAGGCCGTCGCGATGAGCAGCAGGAAGTCCGGGAAAAGCCGGAATTTGAAGAACGCGTCGTCCACATCAGCCGCAACTCCAAAGTGGTCAAGGGTGGTCGTCGGTTCAGTTTCGGCGCACTCGTGGTTGTTGGTGACCGTAAAGGTCGCGTAGGCTATGGTCTGGGCAAGGCCGCTGAAGTGGCTGAAGCTATCCGTAAGGCCGGCGATTCAGCTAAGCGCAACTTGCAGACCATCACCATGCGCGGCACCACGCTTCCGCATGATGCAATAGGCAAGTTCAGCGGTGCTCAGGTATTGATCCGTCCGGCCTCCGAAGGTACCGGTGTAATTGCAGGCGGTCCTTGCCGTGCCGTACTTGAACTCGCTGGAGTTCGCGATGTGCTGGCAAAATCGCTGGGCAGTAACAACCACCTGAACGTAACCAAGGCAACGTTGAAGGCTCTCGACAGCCTGCGTTCCAAGGAAGAGGCTCTTGCAATCCGCAAGGGCTAATAGAGGGGATTTAGTCATGGAATTACATACACTTAAATCGCCGAAGGGCGCTAAGCATCGCAAGATTCGTGTTGGACGCGGTCGTGCATCAGGCAAGGGTAAGACCGCTGGTCGCGGTCACAAGGGTCAGTATGCACGTGCCGGTGCCAATCATAAGCCGCTGTTCGAAGGTGGACAGATGCCGTTAGTTCGTAAGCTGCCTAAGCGTGGTTTCAAAAACTTCAACCGCAAGGAAGTTCTCGGCGTGAATCTCGACGCACTCAACGTGTTCGATGACGGTGCCGAAGTAACGATCGAGCTGCTGAAGGAAAAGGGCCTCGCAAATGGTCGTTTCGATGCGGTTAAGATCCTGGGCAATGGTGAAGTGGAAAAGAAGCTGACTGTTAAGGTTAATGCATTCTCCGCTTCGGCTAAGGAAAAAATCGAAGCCGCCGGCGGCTCCTGCGAAGTCGTCTAATCAACGAAAGGCCCCATTGCCATGCTTTCCGCGTTTGTCAACACGTTTAAGATTGCTGAGCTCCGTCAACGGATTCTCTTCACGTTTGGTTTGATTTTCATTTGCCGTCTGATTGCTGCGGTCCCGCTTCCGGGCGTGGACGCAGTGCAGATCCGCGACTTTGTTGCCAATATGGGCGGCGGTGGCGGTCTTTCAGACATGTTGAATCTTTTCAGCGGTGGAGCGCTTCTACAGTGTACGATCGGCACACTGGGCATCATGCCCTATATCAGTGCGTCGATCATTATCCAGTTGATGACTGCAGTTATTCCGCATCTTGAAAAGTTGGCGCGGGAAGGCGATGTGGGCCGTCAGAAAATTACGCAGTATACCCGTTATCTGACGGTCATCATCTGCCTGGTTCAGGGCGTATTCATGGGAATCGCCCTGACGACCTCTCAGGATGCAATTCACAGCAATTATTTCGGCATTCCGCTGAGTGTTGTACGAATTCCTGAATTTGGTTTCATTCTGCTAACGGCACTGAGCCTGGTTAGCGGATCACTGTTGTTAATGTGGATCGGTGAGCAGATTACGGATCGAGGTATTGGTAACGGTATTTCTTTGATCATCACGATCAATATCATCAGCCGCCTGCCTATGGCCGTAAAAACCATGGCGGACAAGCTTCAGCGGGTTGACGGCGTTCGTGAAATCGGCGCCTTCCATGTGGCACTGATGGTATTTCTTATCTTTTTCGTTATCCTTGGTGTGGTTGCCATCACCCAGGCACAGCAGAAAATTCCCGTACAGTTTGCAAAGCGTATGGTTGGTCGGAAAATGATGCAGGGAAGTACCTCTCATCTTCCGTTGCGCGTCAATTATTCCGGCGTTATGCCAATCATTTTTGCCTCTGCTATCCTCGCAATCTTCCCGAAGGTGGGCAGCATGCTTCCGTGGCACGCGGCGAAAGAATGGGCATCCACCTTTCCGATGTCAGGCTGGTACATGTTCTGGTTCGGCCTGATGATTCTTTTCTTCTCTTATTTCTGGGTTGCGACGCAGTTTAACCCGATTCAGATCGCGGATGATCTCAAGCGTCGCGGCGGTTATATTCCGGGCATTCGTCCTGGACGTCCGACCGCAGAATATCTGGACCGCTCCATGACCCGCCTTACGCTGGCCGGTGCGATTTTCTTAACCATTATCGCGGTTATGCCGAATATCCTGAACAAGCAGTTCAAGGTTGACTGGGTCGTAGCATCCTTTTTCGGTGGAACAAGCCTGTTGATTATGGTCGGTGTCATGCTCGATACCATGCGTCAGATTGAGTCGCATCTGCTTATGCGCCACTACGATGGTTTCCTGAAAAAAGGAAAGATGCGTAGCGGACGATGAATGCAGTAGTTTTACTCGGTCCCCCCGGTGCCGGGAAAGGCACTGTGGCAGAAGTTCTTGTCGATAAAGGATATCGGCATGTTTCCACCGGCGAATTGCTCAGGGAGCAGATTCGTCTCGGAACAAAGCTTGGTCTGGAAGCAAAGACGCTGATGGACCAAGGGCAGTTTGTGCCGGACGATGTTGTTGTAGGAATGATCCGTGATCTCATTGAATCTGTTGATTCAGGGTCAATGTTTCTTTTCGACGGGTTTCCCCGCACGCTTGTTCAGGCGGAAAAGCTGGATGAATTGATCAGTGATCTCTGTGGAACACTCAAGAATGTTTTCCTTCTTGAATGTCCTGATGACGTTATCGTTTCCCGGTTGTCGGGGCGCAGGACCTGTTCCAAGTGCGGAGCGGTTTACCATACGGCTTTCAATCCGCCATCTGATGATGACGGTTGTGATCAAGATGGTTGCGAGCTTGTACAGCGTGCAGATGATTCCGAGGCGACCATCCGTAAACGGTTGCTTGTTTATGCTGAACAGACAGCGCCGCTGATTGATTATTATACGAACAAAGGTCTCGTAGATACCGTTGACGCCACGCAGAGCATTGAAACGGTCCGTAATGCGGTCCTGGAATATATCGCCTAAGGAACCGTAGCCATGATCATCGTTAAGAAGCCCCAGGAACTCGAGGCTATGCGTGTAAGTGCACGCAAGACAGCCACCATTCTGCATAAAGTTGCCGCTAAGGTAGCGCCCGGGGTGACGACACTTGAACTAGACGAATATGCTGCCGAGCTGGCCCGCAAAGAAGAGGGGATCTGTGCTTTCTATGGTTACCATGGTTTTTCAGGGCACATCTGTGCATCGGTGAACGAGGAGATTGTTCATGGCGTCCCTGGACGTCGTGTAATTCGTGACGGCGATGTCGTCAGCATAGATTTCGGGCTAGTTTACGGGGGATATGTTGGTGACACCGCGACAACCGTCGCTGTCGGCAATGTGGATCCGGAATGGAAGCGCCTTCTTATAACCACTGAAGATTGCCTTACAGCGGCAATCGGGAAGGCCGTAGAGGGTAATCGTCTGTCGGATATCTCGAATGCGGTTCAGGTGATTGCCGAGGCCGCTGGATTTTCCGTGGTTCGGGATTTTGTGGGGCATGGGATCGGGCGGGATATGCATGAAGATCCGCAGATTCCCAACTATGGACCTCCCGGCCGCGGCCCGGTTCTAAAGGCGGGGATGACCTTTGCTATTGAGCCCATGATTAATCTCGGGGGGCACAAGACCCAGACCCTTAATGATGGATGGACGGTTGTAACAAAGGATCGTCTGCCCTCAGCTCATTTTGAGCATACCGTTGCCGTCGGTAAAACGAAGGCAGAAATTTTGACCGTCCCTGAAACAGACGGCTGATGGAGAAAAAAGAGACAATTTTACTAGACGCTCGTTTGATATCTGTGATAGACAACAACGCTTTTGACGCAGAATTGCCTAATGGACACCGTATTACGGCGTTCATCGGCCGTGACGACATAGGCGGGAAATTGCCGCAAGTCGGTGCACAGGTAACAGTTGAGATGTCGCCCTATGATATGTCCAAGGGGCGTCTGGTGCTAGACCAGGAGCAAAATAATGAAAGTACGAGCTTCAGTTAAACGTATGTGTGAACAGTGTAAAGTAATCCGGCGCAAGGGAGTGGTTCGTATCATTTGTACGAACCCCCGTCATAAACAGCGTCAGGGATAATTAAGGAGTTTATCAATGCCACGTGTACTCGGTATCGACATTCCCGGCAGAAAAAAGCTGGAATATTCCCTTCGCTATATTTACGGCATCGGCCCGACAACCGCGAAGGAAGTTTGTGAGAAGGCAAAGCTTAATCCGTCCATGAAGGCGGACGACCTTCAGGATGATGACATTCAGCGCCTTGTTCAGGTTCTTCAGAACGAATATCGCATTGAAGGTGACCTTCGTCGTGAGGTTTCGGCCAACATTCGCCGTTTGATTTCGATCGGCACTTATCGGGGTCGCCGTCATCGCGCAGGACTTCCGGTTCGCGGACAGCGTACGAAGACCAATGCGCGTACCCGTAAAGGCGTAAAACGTACCGTTGGTGTTATTCGCGGTAAGGAAGCCCGTGCCGCCGCCAAGGCCGGTAAATAAGCTGGTGCTTAAATAAGGATTATTCTCATGGCAGAAGAACAAAAAGAAGTTGTAGAAACCAAGGTTGAAGAAGTCGCTCCGGCCGCAACTGAAGCCAAAGCCGAAGCCGCAACTGCTGAGGCGTCTGAAGAAAAGAAGAGCCGGTTGCCTACCGCAGCCGACCTGCTGGCTGACGATGTCGTTGAGCCGATCAAGCGTAAGAAGGGTTCCAAGAATGTGCCTTTCGGCATCGCATTCGTGAAGACCACCTTCAACAACACCATTGTGTCCATCACGGATATGCGGGGCAACGTGATTTCCTGGAGCAGCGCTGGTCGTTGTAACTTCAAGGGGTCCCGTAAGAGCACCGCATTCGCAGCAACTACCGTTGCGCAGGATGCAGCGCGTACCGCAATAAGCCATGGCATGTCTGAGGTTGAAGTGCGCGTTCAGGGTCCGGGTGCCGGACGTGAATCCGCGGTTCGTGCCATTCAGGCTGCCGGTCTTGCTGTGACTGCGATCAAGGACACTACGGCAATCCCGCACAATGGTTGTCGTCCGCCGAAGCGTCGTCGCGTCTAACGGAATTTATTAAATTAGGTAATTAACACCATATGAGCCGGCTAACGCCCGGTTCTGGGAGGATAATACTATGGCTACACGACTCGGTCGTTTTGAAATGCCGAAACAGGTCGTTAAGGACGAGACTGTTTCTTCTGAGAACTACGGTAAATTTGCAGCTGAACCGTTTGAGGGCGGATATGGTCGCACCATGGGGAATGCCCTGCGCCGCGTACTTCTGTCATCACTTGAAGGTGCAGCTGTTTCTTCTGTCAAGATCAAGGGTGCTCCGCACGAATTCTGCAGTCTGGAAGGGGTTGTTGAAGACGTCACTGACATCATCCTGAACATCAAGCAACTGCTCTTTAAAAGCTATGCGCGTGATTCCCAGACGGTAAGGATTAAGGTTGAAGGACCTGGCGAAGTTACCGCAGGCGATATTGTTGCGCCGGACACCGTTGAAGTTCTGAATCCCGATTTCGTCATCTGCACCCTGGCTGAGGGCGGCGTATTTGAGGCAGAGATGGAAGTTCGAATCGGCCGCGGTTACTGCCCGGCAGATCTAAACAAGAAGGAAAATCAGGAAATCGGCATTATTCCGATTGACTGCCTGTTCTCCCCGGTCCGTCGCGTAAAATATGCAGTTGAAAACACACGTGTAGGCCGTCGTACGGATTATGACAAGCTGATCATTGAAATCTGGACGGACGGTCGCGTGAGTCCTGATGATGCACTGACCATGTCCGCCGCGATTCTGCGTCATCATCTCGACGTATTCGTCAGCTACGACAAGGACCTGATCGAATTTGAAGAAAGCGAAAAGCAGATCGACCTTGAGAAGGAAGAGCTGCGCAAGAAGCTGAATATCAGCGTGAATGAAATCGAACTGAGCGTTCGTGCTGCTAACTGCCTGAACAATGCCAATATCACAACGGTTGGTGAGCTCGCGCAGAAGACTGAGGCCGAGATGCTGAAGTATCGTAACTTCGGTAAGAAGTCGCTCAATGAAATCAAGGCGAAGATTCAGGAAATGGGTCTTTCGCTCGGTATGACTTTTGATTCGGACCTGCTCAAGGGTTCGTCTTCCGACGATTAATTTGAAACTATCCAGAGGTTGGAACAATGAGACATCGTAAGAAAACAGTTAAACTCGGACGCAGCAGTGCTCATCGTAATGAGTTGCTCTCAAACTTGGTATGCGCCCTGATCGACAACAAGCGGATCAAAACCACGCTTCCTAAGGCGAAGGCTGCACGCAGCCTGGCGGAAAAGATGGTTACGCTTGGTAAAAGGGGGTCTCTGGCACACCGTCGTCAGGCAATCTCCACGTTGAAAAATGAAAAATCCGTCAAGGAACTCTTCGAAGTGGTTGCGCCTTCATTTGCAGAGCGCGCCGGTGGATACACCCGCATCATCAAGCTGGGTCGCCGTATTTCCGACAGCTCGGAAATGGTCCTGCTCGAGTGGGTGGAAGGTTCTGCTGTTGCGGCTCCTGTAGTCGAAGTTGCAGAGGTTGATGAACCCGCTGCAGCCGCTGAATAATTCGTTACTCAGTACGCATGAAAGACCCGTAGTTAACAGCTGCGGGTTTTTTTGTGTTTAAACGCAAAAGATGCCTGTTCAGTGGTTCGCTCGAACATAAAATAGACAATATCACTCACATATCGGTTTTTGGATGTTGTGATTGGTTGTTCTTGTTTTGGAATCGACAATATTTTGGTCGAAATGGGTTGCGCAAAAATCCCGGAGTGATAGTTTTTTCGGAGTTTTTTGATAAACAGGGTGATCTCTAACTTAAAATAGAACCAAGGGACCAAAAAATGGCACGTAGCGCATTTATTCAGGAAATCATTGATTCAGCAAAGACGTATGATCGAAATATTGTTCTGCCCGAAGGAGGTGACGAACGGGTACGCGAAGCTGCAAATATTATTGCAACAGAAAAGATTTCGCGGGTAATACTTCTCGGTAACGATATTGAAATCAAGGCGTGGTTTGATGAGAAGGAATACAGTCTCGACGGCATCACGCTCATTAATCCCGAAACATCTGACAAGCTTCAGGAATATGCCGATGCATTTTACGAAATGCGCAAGGCAAAGGGAATCTCTCCGGAAAAGGCGCTGGAAACAGTAAGGCAGGTCACATATTTTGGAACAATGATCATGCAGTCCGGCGATGCCGATGGCATGGTTTCCGGTGCAGCTCACTCAACCGCGGACACCGTTCGTCCGGCGCTTCAGGTGATCAAATCCGCTAAAAAAGGCGGCACGGTTTCGAGCTTCTTCCTCGAGTGCGTGAACGGGGTTCCTTATGTGTTTTCCGACTGTGGATTGGTGGAGGATCCGGATGCTGATCAGCTTTCCCAGATTGCGGTGCAAAGTGCAAATTCAGCGATTCAGTTTAACATTCCTCCGATGACCGCCATGTTGTCCTATTCTACTTATGGATCTGCCTCCGGCCCGTTGGTTGAAAAGGTTCAGGAGGCCACGAAACTGGCAAAACAGCGTGTGCAGGATGAGTGCCCGGATAAGGGCATTGTGATTGATGGCGAGTTGCAGTTGGATGCGGCGATTGTTCCTTCCGTTGCAACGAAAAAAGCCCCGCAAAGTCCGCTCGGCGGTAATGCCCGTGTGCTTATTTTTCCTGACCTGAACGCCGGAAATATTGCTTATAAGATTGTTGAGCGCATGGCCGGCGCCGAAGCCTTCGGCCCGTTGCTTCAGGGTTTGAACAAGCCGGTGAATGATTTGTCGCGTGGATGCTCCGTCGAAGATATCGTTGGTGTAGCTGCGATTACTGTGCTTCAGTCGCTCTAGTTATTCAGTTTAATCAGGGAAATATAGAAATGAAAATTCTCGTGCTCAATTCCGGGTCCTCTTCCATTAAGTTTAAACTTTATGACGTTAATGAAGCCGACAGTCAGTTCCATGCCATGTGTGAAGGTCAGGCAGACCGTATCGGCATCGAAGGCTCAACGCTGACTTTCGAACGTGCCGATGCCGATGGCAAGGACAAGCAGTTCATTGACCTGTCGAACCATAAGAAAGCAATCGATGAAATCCTTAAGCGTCTTACCGATGCTGAAACCGGGGTTCTTGGCAGTCTGGAAGAGCTCGGCGGTGTTGGGCATCGCGTGGTTCACGGCGGGGAAGACTTTACCGCTTCCGCGCTGATCGATCGCGAAGTGGTTAAGGCCATTGAGCGGAACTCCATGCTGGCACCGCTACATAATCCGCCGAACCTGATGGGAATCAAAGCGATGTCTTCTCTGTTGCCGGATATGCCGCAGGTTGCTGTGTTTGATACGGCCGTTCATCAGGCCATGCCGAAGAAGGCCTACATGTATGCTCTTCCGCGTGCACAGTATACTAACTACAAAATTCGTAAATACGGCTTCCACGGAACTTCGCATGGTTATGTGGCCCGCAAGGCGGCTGAAGCGCTGGGAAGGCCGCTTGAAGAAGTCAAGCTGGTTACCTGTCATCTCGGTAACGGAGGGTCACTGGCCGCGTTCATGGATGGTAACTCGGTGGACACCTCCATGGGCTTCACTCCGCTTGATGGAATCATCATGGGTACTCGTTCCGGAACGCTGGACCCGTATGTGCCGTTGCACATCATGGAATCTCAGGAACTCACTCCTGCGCAGGTCAGCACGATGATGAACAAGCAGGGCGGGCTGCTGGCGATTTCCGGAAAGAGCGATATGCGTGACAACGTTAAAGGAGCTGAAGAGGGCGATAAGGACTGCCAGCTGGCCATCGAAATGTTCTGCTACAGCATCCAGAAATTTATCGGCAGCTACGTGGCCGCCATGAACGGGGTAGATGCGATCGTCTTTACCGCCGGTGTAGGCGAAAACAATCCGATGCTGCGCAGTAAGATTCTTGAAAATTTTGGTTTCCTCGGGCTGACGGTTGATGCCGCACGTAACAATGCGAATGAAACGGTCATTACCACGGATGATTCGAAGGTTGCGGGGCTTAAGATTCATACCAACGAAGAACTCGTTATTGCGCTCGATACCTACAATCTCATCAAGAAGTAGGCGGGATACACGGCATTTCGCGTATTGTACGGAAGGGATGGCAGTCGCCATCCCTTTTTCTTTTCTCCTCGGGTTTTCAATTCAACGGCATCTGTGTTTATCTGTGGGGCGATTTTTAGACAGGAGGCTTTCGTGGGTGTTAAAGAACAAAAGAAAACGGCGGCATACGTGTGGTTTGATGCCGAATTTACTTCGTTGGATCTTGATAACGCGCGATTGCTTCAGGTTGCCGTGATCCTGACGGATACAGAACTTCGGCGCATCGCGCCGCCGGAAAGGGATCTAAACCTGTGCATCCGGCTCGAGCCCGGTGAAGCGGTCAGTCCCTGGGTGGAAGAGCATCTCTCCGGACTGGTGGCTACATGCAGGTCCGGCGCCGCCGTGTCGATCGCAGAGGCTGATCGGCAGATTGCGGCCCTGCTGGATCAATACTGTGCGACGCCTTGCGAATCGATGGCGGATCGTCCCGTTCTGGCGGGAAACAGCGTGCATAATGACTGGTATCTGATGCGGCGTTTTCTCCCTGAATTTGCGCAGCGGCTTCACTACCGGTTGCTTGATGTCTCGTCATTGAAGATTCAGTGGCAGGATTGGGCCCGAGGGGAAGCCTTCGACAAAGAGGATGCCGAATTGCTGAACCGTTATTTTCCCTGCGCGGATATTACCGAGGCTAACGCCCACGATGCACTCTTTGATATCAAGGCATCCATTGCGGAGCTGGCCTATTACCGGATCCATCTCTCTGTCTTGGTCTAGGTTAGCTCCGGCGTGTGCCGGACCGGGTGCCAATATTTGGAAATCATTTTGATTTGGCAGGGGTTCTTCGCCTATATTCACTAAATGCCAAAGAAACAAACAGATGAGCCCGTCCGTTCCGCCTGGCGCGAGATCGGCGGCACCGTTCTCATGACCGTGGGTCTCCTGATTCTGCTCGGAATCGCGTCCTATAAACCATCGCAAATCGCTCTCTTTCAGAGTAATCCGGATTGGCGCAGTAACTGGATCGGGCTGTTCGGTGCCAAGATGGCCTTTCTTGCCCTTATGTATTTCGGGATCGCCGGCTACGTGATCCCGATAGGAATTATTGGCATTGGTATCAGCGCTGTTGCGCGGTCTTACCGCAAGATCTATCCCCGCTTCCTGTGGTTCCTGTTGTTCCTTGTCTGTCTGTCCGGTCTGGTCGGAATGAATGAGGCGTTCTGGAGCCGGACGGCGGAAGGGCTTAATATTGGCGGAATTCCCGGCGGGTTGATCGGGGATATGATTGCACGGCGAACGCTCGGAAGCTGGATTGGATTTGCCGGCGCCGGCATCGTCTGTATGGTTACGCTTTTTATTTCGGTGCTGCGTCTGTTCAATCTGCACATTGTGGATGCGCTGAAGCATCTCTGGAAATGGATCAGGGAACTTAAGCTCGAGCAGCCTTCCGCAGATGAGGTTTTTGAAAAACCGGAACCCAAACCAAAGCCGAGGCGGAAACGTACGCGCCGGGTTGTAGAGCCCGATCCGGTCGTCACTCAAGAACCTGAGATTATTCCGGATGTGGACATCCGCCAGATGGTGGCGGCACAGCAGGAACAGAAGAGACAGGAAGAGCCGGTAACTCCGCCGGTAGAAGAGCCGGTCAAGAAGCCGGTCCGGAAAAAGGTGGCTGCGAAGGAGTCTTCCGACACGAATGAGGCCGAGTCATTTGCGAAGGTGGATGACGGCGGGCACGACAACTATAAGCTCCCGTCTCTCGACATGCTTGATCCGCCGGTTCCGCAGGGCAAGGGGATGTCGGCCGATGAAATCGCCAGTACGGCAGAAGTACTCCAGAATGCACTCGAAGAATTTGGCGTTGAGGCCAAGGTTACCGGTGTGCAGCAGGGCCCGGTTGTGACCTGTTATGAAATTCTGCCGGCCTCGGGGGTGCGCGTGGAGCGTATCAAGAACCTCGCCGACAATCTGGCGCTCAAGATGCATGCGGAGAGTATCCGTATTCAGGCCCCGATTCCCGGTAAAGGGGTTTGCGGGGTAGAGATTCCCAATACAACGCGCGCATCGGTTTTCTTCCGGGAAATGATCCAGAGCCGCGAATTTCAGTCCGGCCGCCACGCATTGCCGCTGGTGCTCGGCAAGGATGTAAACGGCAAGAGCATTATGTATGATCTGGCCAAGATGCCGCATCTGCTGATTGCCGGTGCGACGGGAGCCGGTAAATCGGTCTGCATGAATTCCATTCTGACAGGGCTTCTGATGAAGCATTCGCCCGATGATCTCCGCATGATTCTGGTCGATCCAAAGACCGTTGAATTCCATGCGTACAACAATCTGCCGCATCTGGTCGTTCCGGTCATTACCAACGCCAAAAAGGTGGCGCTGGGGCTGAAATGGGCAATTGATGAGATGGAACGCCGATTCAAATGGTTTAACCAGGCCGGCGTTCGTGACCTGCCCAGCTTTAATGCGCGGGTTATTCAGAAGCAGACGGAGCTGTTCGGCGATGAAATGGCCGATGAAGCCCCTGAAAGAAAGAAGAAGGAACTTCCGGATAAACTGCCTTATATCGTGATCGTGATCGACGAGCTTGCCGACCTTATGCATGTTGCCCAGGCGGAGATCGAGGCCGGCATTGCCCGTCTTGCAGCTAAATCACGTGCCGCCGGAATTCACATGATTCTTGCGACGCAGCGTCCTGATGTGAAGGTGATCACGGGTACCATCAAAGCCAACTTCCCGGTACGAATCGCTTTCAAGGTTTCCCAGAAGGTGGACAGCCGCACGATTCTCGACCGCATGGGCGCGGATACGCTGCTCGGAAAGGGAGACATGCTGGTGCTGCCGCCCGGAACGGACAAGCTGATCCGTCTGCAGGGGGTCTATACGAGCGATGATGAAATCAACCGGATTACCAGCTACTGCAAGGAGCAGAGCCAGCCGGAATTCATTCAGGAAATCCACGAAAAAATCGATAAACCGACCACGGACCTGCCGGAAATGGATAACGGAGGCGATGACGAAATCGTTGAACAGGCGATGGAGGTTATTCGTCAAACAAAACGCGCATCCACTTCGTCGCTGCAGCGGCGGCTGCGTATCGGCTACACGCGTGCGGCGCGTGTGATGGACCTGCTGGAAGAGCGGGGGATTGTCGGGCCGCCGGATGGTGCCGGACCGCGTGAAATTCTGATCGATCTGGACGGGGAAATTCCCCAGAACACCGGAGCCGTGGAATCAGGCGACGACAAAGAAGCCTGAGTCTGCGACGACTTTTAAGGAGTGTCAACATGGAGCAAGTGAATCTGAACATCGGCAGCATTGGCCAGAAACTGGAGGCCGCACGTCGTGCCAAAGGCGTTACCGTTTCCGAGGCCGGACAGGCGACCAAGATTCTCGCCAAATTTATCGAAGCCATGGAGTCGGACGACTTCGGCGCACTCTCGGCACCGGTTTATGCCAAGAGCTTTATCCGCATGTATGCCCAGTATCTCGGGTTGGAGCCTTCTCCGCTGGTGGATGAATATGTTTCCCAGCATGCGCCGAAATCAAAGAATCATCTGAGCGAAGATGTCCGTCAGAAACTGGCGCAGTCCGATCAGGTGACGGTGGAGCCCGGAGGAAATGGCACGTCGGCCCAGCCGGCACCCGGTAAACGTATTTTTGAAGGTGTCGGCGCTACCATTACCCAGCTACCGGTTTCTGCCTCTTTAATTAAAAAAATCGTTATCGGCGTGATTGGAATCGTTGTGCTGGGACTGATTGTTTTCAGTGTGAAGCAGTGTGTCGGCGGCAATGAGGAAGAACCGACGGCAGTCGGTGGTGCGGCATCGGTCGAGCACCGGCCCATTCCGGACGCGGTGCCGGACACCTATCTGGTCCGTCCGGGAGAGATTGAGGTGGACCGGTAAGCGTGGCCCCATGCGTGCCCTTCAAAGTAATGCCCATACAAGGAATCAATGAAAAGTCTACCTAATCACCTTACTGTCAGCCGTTTCTGGATGACGGCAGTAATGATGCTCTGCATGAGTATCGACTTTCCGTATGCCAAAATCATCGCACTGGGAATTTTTGTTCTCGCAAGCATTACCGATGCGCTGGATGGGTATCTGGCCCGTAATTTTTTCGGCGTGACCTCCTTTGGCAAACTGATGGATCCGCTGGCCGACAAGGTGTTGGTGTGCGCCGCTTTTATCGGTTTTGTTGAACTTGAAAGCCTGCGGGCGTGGATGGTTGTGCTGATTATTGCGCGCGAGTTCATGGTGACCGGTATGCGCCTGCTCATGATTGAAAAGGGGATTGTGATGCCGGCCGGAATGTGGGGCAAGGTCAAAACCACGGTGCAGATGGTCGCAATCGGACTCTATTTCATCGGCTTGATCTGGGAGGCGGACTGGCTTCCGTCACCGAACAGTGCGTTTGCCTGGTGGATCGGTCTGGCGACGGCACTTTTGACCGCATGGACGGGCATTGTCTATTTCTGGCAGCAGCGCCACATTATCTGGGAAAAGGGAAAACAGGATTCGTAGCGTTTGTTATTGCGGTGCAGGGTGCCGCCCGACGCGGATTTAGGATGAATCATGGGACGTGAAAACATAGGAAACTGGAGCGTTCGCAAATGCTCCAAGACGTGTGGTCAGTGTGAAAAGGATTTCGTCGACAAGGAAACGATCATTTCCTGTCTTACCTTTAACGATAAAAGCGAATATGTCCGTGAGGATTTCTGCAAGACGTGCTGGAAACAGCATAAGACCGGTCTGAGCTCCTGGAAAACCCATTACATTATGCCGCCGCCTCCGACGGATGAAGCGGTAAAAAAGGAAAACGCCGAATCACTCCTGCGCAGACTCATTGCCAAGGAGAATGAGGAGGATCTAAACGCCATCTTCATTCTGACGGTTATGCTCGAGCGAAAAAAGATCCTGATTGAACGCGATGTGCAGACCACGGAAGACCGCCGCAAGCTGCGCATCTATGAACACAAAAAGACCGGTGAAACTTTTATGGTGATTGATCCGGAACTCAAGCTCGATGAACTTGAGTCTGTTCAGGAAGAGGTCGTTGTGCTGCTTGGCGGAAAACCGCGGACTGCTGAGCCCGAATCAGAGCCGACAGAGGTCGACGCGAAAAAAGCGGACGTTGCCAACGAATAGCCGTTATTCCCGTCAACGCGGGGCAAGTTCCCTGTGCCGATAGCAACCGGTGGTGTGATCGTTGACCATGCCGACCGCCTGCATAAAGGCGTAGCAGATCGTCGGGCCGACAAAGTTGAATCCGCGTTTTTTAAGGTCGCGGCTCATTTCTTCGGATGCGGCCGTCTGGGCGGGAATCTCCTTCAGGGTCTTCCAAGCATTCTGAACGGGTTCTCCGTTAACATAGCGCCAGAGGAACTGATCCAAGGATCCATGTTCTTCAATAATCTTCAATGCACCTTTCGCATTGCGGATCGCGGCCTCGATCTTCAGACGGTTGCGAACAATGCCTGGATTAGATAACAATCGCTCCATATCCTTCGGCGTATAGCGGGCAACGCGGGCCATATCGAACTGATGAAAGGCATCGCGGTAGTGCTTCCGCTTCTTCAGTACGGTGATCCAGCTCAGTCCGGACTGAGCGCCCTCGAGAATCAGGAATTCAAACAGCAGACGGTCATCATGAACAGGGACGCCCCATTCCTCGTCGTGATAGGCCGTATAAAGCGGATCACTGCCGCACCATTCACATCGCGTCTTCATTAATCCCTCCGCCTGATTTTAAGCATCCGGTTTCCGCCCCGCTGAAACTCATACTCCACTTCGATTTCGTGCACGTCATATCCTGCGTTGATCAGATGCCGGCTCACCGGGGCAATATACGGCGATGGGGTTGCATCCAGCTGCAGCAGGGGGAATATACGCACCTCTTTGGTGATCCGGCAAAGTTCCTTGATTGCCCGTAGATGAAACTCAAGATCCAGCTGCCTGCTGTAGAGAAACAGGAAATGGGAGCTTAAGCCCAGGTCAAAACTCTGGTCGGGCAGTTCGAGTTCGGGAAGCGCCTGCGGGAGGTAGCGCTGCTCCTTCAAGCCGGTCGCAAAGTCTTCCAGAAAGTCCTGCATGGCATTCATGCGGATGCGGCCGAGTTCTTCGATGTCCGTGATTCGATTCCAGACAAAGTCGCCGCGATTCAGGCTGACCTGATCGATAACTTTCGTGAACGTTTCATCGATGCGCGCTCGGATCTGATCAGTACTGCAGGCGTATAGTGGATCGACCGATACGACCGATCCGCCTCGCCGGGTTAATTGAGTATTAAAGCTTGCCGGACCGTCGCCGCATCCGAGAATGCGTCCTTCGAGGTCTGCCGTGGAAAGCGCAAACATATCGATGTATTCCTCATACGATCGACCCCACGGAACGACACTGTCCAGAGCAAAGGCCATGGGTTTAATCAGGCCTTTTTGACAAATTCCGATTTAAGACTCATCGAGCCGAATCCGGGAATCTTGCAGTCAATGTTATGGTCGCCGTCAACCAGACGAATACCCTTTACCTTAGTGCCGACTTTCAACGGCTGCGAAGCGCCCTTAACCTTCAGGTCCTTGATGATGGTAATGTCATCGCCATCCTGAAGCACATTGCCGACGGAGTCCTTAACAATCAGTTCGTCCGCCGTATTTTCTTCCGCTTCATCCGCCGGATTCCACTCATGCCCGCAGTCGGGGCACGCCAGCAGATCCTGGTTCTCATAACAGTATTCGGAATCACATTTCGGGCAGTTTGGTAAATCACTCATTAATTTCTCTCTTTCGGTTTTTCTGGAAGGGACGCTGTCCGTTTCTCCGGTTTATGCACTCGATCCCATCGAGTAGCCGGATAGGTCCAACGTCACGAAGCGGTAGCCGATATTCCGGAAGGTTTCTACAATCTCGGTCCGTTCATTCATCAGTTTTTCAAAATCAAGCGGATCAATTTCGATCCGGCACAGGTCGCCGTGGTGGCGGATACGGTATTGTCGATAGCCGCGTGCCCGCAGGATGGCCTCCGCCTTTTCAACCTGACTCATGGCTTCGAGCTCAATGCGGGTTCCTGTCGGGAAGCGCGAGCCCAGACAGGCAAACGAGGCTTTGCGGGCGGTGGGCAGTCCGCGCCGTTCGCTCAGGATCCGGATCTCCTTTTTATAGAGTCCGGCGTTCTGCAACGGTGCCACGACGCAATGGTTGGCGGCAGCCTGGGTGCCGGGCCGGATATCGCCCTTGTCGTCCTCGATGGCGCCGTGGGCCAGCACGATATCACCGAACTCGGACAGGATATTTTCCATCTTGGTAAACAGCTCGTTCTTGCAGTGGAAGCAGCGGTCGCCCTTGTTCTGCAGGTATTCATCCTTGAGATGTTCGCTGGTCTTGATGATGCGCAGATTCCAGCCGCGTTCCGTGGCGATATCGATGGCCTCCTGCAGCTCCTCCCTCGGAATCGAGGGCGAATCGGCAATCACCATCATGGCATCATGTCCCAGCATTTCGTGGGCGCAATCGGCCAGATAGGTCGAATCGACGCCGCCGGAATAGGCGATGGCGATGGTTCCGTAGGATTTCAGTTCATCGAGCAGAATCAGCTCTTTTTCTTCAATGGAATTCATGCGGACGGATAGTAGCGGCAGCTCCGCAGTCTTACAACTCCAGACCGCTTTTGCGATTAAGCAGCAGCCAGATAAAGAAGGGACCTCCAAGCAGAGCGGTCATGATGCCGACGGGAACTTCGGCGCCGGAGGGCATACTGCGCGCAAGCGTATCGCAAATGGTCAGGAATGTGCCGCCGAAGAGCAGCGCTGCCGGGGTGAGCCGGCGATGGTCCGCGCCGATAAGCAGCCGGCAGATATGCGGCGCCATCATCCCGACAAATCCGATCGGGCCGCAGGCTGACACGACGCCTCCGACCATGAGCGATGCCGTAATAAAGATCAGTCGCTTAACGCGCCCAACGTGTACGCCCCGGCTGATGGCAAGATCCTCTCCGGTCATCAGCAGGTTCATCTCGCGATGCAGGAAAAGAAGAACAATAGATCCTGACAGCAGAAACGGAAGCAGGTTGAAAAGCTGGTTGTAGCCGGCGCTCGCCAGCGAACCCATCATCCATTGGACAATGCGGAACGAGTGCTCGAATCCACTCAGATACTGGATCAGGAGAATCAGGCTGGAAAAGAAAAAGCTGATGGCAAGGCCCGCCAGCAGCAGGGTGGATGTGGTGAAACCGCCTTTGATTCGCGTCATGCTGTAAACAAGACCGACGGCCAGCAGCGCACCGATAAATGCGGCAACGGAGGTGCCGGAAAGCAGTGGCAGAGAAAAGATCAGTCCAAGCCGGATATAGAGCGCCGCGCCAAGGGCCGCTCCGCTGGAAACACCGAGCGTGAAGGGCGTGGCCAGCGGATTGCGGAACAGCGCCTGAAACGACATGCCGCTGAGCGAAAGCATGGCGCCGGCGGCAAAGGCACTCAGGACGCGCGGCAACCGGATATCAAGCAGGATGCTGCGGTCCAGTCCTTCGGCTGTGAGCGGAATAAATTTCATTCCGAAAAGCGGGCAGAGGAGTAATGCTGCAACCGCAAGAATCAGGAGGATCGGTAAAACAATCGTCTGTTTGTTCATGGCGCACCTCCCGGCGAGATAAAGGGGAGGGGGGAATGGGGGGAGGGGATGCGCATGAACGGCGTCTCATAGATTGATTCAAGCATATTGCCGCCGGCGGTCTCCTCCGGTGTTCCGGAAAAAAGGAGCCGGCCGTTTTTCAACGCATGAATCCGATCGGAACAGGCAAGTGCGGTATTGATGTCATGATGTACAGCAATCACGGTGATCCCGTTTGTCCGGCACGTTTTTGTCAGCAGGTCCGATACATCAGCCTGATGGCGGTAATCGAGAAATGTGGCCGGCTCATCGAGCAGCAGAATCCGGCTCTCCTGTACAAGGGCGGCTGCAATGAACGCCATCTGGCGTTCGCCGCCGCTCAGGGTGGACATGGCGCGCCGGCGCAGGCTGCTCAGTCCGGCCAGTTCCAGCACCGAGTCAATCGTCTGATGGTCCGCCGTCGAAAGGGTCGTAAACGGGGAAAGGTGCGGATAACGTCCAAGCGCCGTAAATTCCTCCACTGTGAGCGGGAAATAGCGACCTTCCGCCTGGGGAACATAGCTCCGGATTTTAGCGAGTTCTTTCGGGCTATGTTCCGCAAAATGTTTCCCGTTAATCCGGATGGCGCCGGACCAGTTCGTGTGAATTCCTGCCAGGCATTTGATCAGGGATGTTTTCCCTGCACCGTTCGGCCCGACGATGGAAACATATTCCCCGGCGGTCACAGATAAGGAAATTCCGTTCAGAATCGGACTTCCTGAAAGTGTCAGTCCGAGTTCTTCAATCTGTACGATGGGAGCGGTCATTGTGCACCGGTTGCCTGTTTCATAATGCGCGAAAAATCCTGAAGTGTCCGGATCAGGTTGCCGGGGCTGGGAATACAGGTGTGGGGGCCGTCCAGAATATACACGTGATCATTCCGGACGGCATCGATGGTGTCCACGCTCTGCCAGTTGTTCCCCGGGCTGCCGGTGGTGAGCTCAATGATGACTTCCGGGTTGATGCGGAGCAGGCCCTCGCGCGAAAGCATGATGGAGGGCCGCCGGTCGGAAACCACATTAGCTCCTCCCGCCAGCATAAGGAGTTCGGAATGGATACAGTCCGATCCCATCGCATAGAGCTGTTCGATCCGGCCGGATCCCGAAAAATCGCCGAACACAATCAGGGTGCGGGGATGTTCAGCAAGCTCGCTTTCGTCACATTTCAGCTCCGCGTTAAACTGAGCGATCAGTTCGTCTGCCTGCTTGGATGTGCCGCAGGCATCCCCGATGGCCCGCACCGATGCCAGAATGTCGCTGAGTGTCAGGCTTCCGGTTTCGAGGTATGGAATGCCCAGCGATTCAAGCCGGCTCTTCTGGACATCGGCGCTGCGTTCGAGAATAACCAGATCGGGACGAAGGGCGACCACCTGCTCATAGTTGAGATTGAGGAAATCTCCGACGATCGGAATTGCGCCGGTTCTGTCCTCCGGGCTGAAGCTCGATATCCCGACCAGCCGCTCTTCAAGATGCATGTCGTGGAGAGTTGCGGTAATATTCGGGGCGGTGGAAATAATCCGCTGCGGAACGTCCGTAGTCGGTGCCGGCGGTTTTCCGCATCCTGCGATCCAGAGGAAAAGAAGTGGAATAAGACGTTTAATCATCGGTAAGCCTAAAGGTGCAGGAGATTTCTGTGTCGGATTCGACCGCTTGTCCCTGCAGGGTGGCCGGTGTAAAGATGGCCTGTCGGATTTCTTTCAGGGCAGACTCATCGAGCCGGCGGAATCCGCTCGATTTGATAACGGTCGTGCTCCCGACCGATCCGTCTGTCAGGACATGTACTGAGAGGATCACCGTTCCCTGCTCGCCGCGCCGCCGGGAAATACGCGGATAGGCGGGTTTGAAAACGCCGGTAATAAAAGTTTCAGAGGAAATCCCTTTGCTTGGTTCCATGGAGGCATCCTGGGCCGGCGGCGCCGGAGTCGATTCCGGTTGTACGGGTTCTGCTTCCGGAGCCGGGGTTGGTGCAACGGATTCCTCTGGCCGTTTGATCGGCTTCGGGATATCAATCGGTTTGAGCTGCTGCGTCGCTTCAATGATCGGTTCCGGTTCAGGACGCGGGGTATTGATCGGTTCGGGTTTCGGGGTCGGGGAAGGAACGAGGGTCAGCTGCACCACGGTTTTTCCCTCATCAATCCGAAGGGCCGCCGGCGCCGGCGCCAGCCCGTGCCGTCCCATCACGAAGGCATGGACCGCAACCGAGAGCAGCAGTGCCGGCAGAATCGGCTGAAAAACTATGGAGCGGATGTCCTGCATGAAAACGAAACTTCCTCGATTCCCTCTTTTTTCAGCTGATCAAGCAACCGGATGGCCAGGCCCAGATCTGCCGTCTGATCGCCGTTGATAAACACCGGGCGGGCGGAGTCGCCCCGAAGTGCGCGGATCAGGTTCGGAAGTTCTTCGAAGACCACTTCCGTTTCATCCAGATAGATCCGGTTTCCGGCATCGATTGTAATGGTGATGTGCTCCGCCTGATCAAGGCCGGCCGTACCTGCTGCCGGAAGCTCTACCTTGAGTCCGTGATGAACCACCATGGAAAGCATGGCGTAAATAAAAAATACGAGCAGCAGGAATACGACATCGATAAGTGGAAGCATTTCCACCCGCGCCTTCTTCGTTTCATATCCGCAGCTCAGTTTCATGGTTGTTAGACAGGCATTTGGCACCTGGCGTGAGGCACTGGTGAAATGCTTAGCTGGTCCTCTAAATCGGGGTTCATCTTGTTTATCTCTGGGTGACAAAAAATCATTATGCCTATTGCCTATTGCCTATTGCCTCTGTTCCCTTCTGAACGGTGACCTCGTAGCAGGTGATGAGCTGTTCGAGATAGCGGGTGACCTTTTCCACTTTGCGGGTGAGTGCGTTGTAAGGAAGCAGGGCGACGATGGCGATCGCGAGTCCGGCGGCGGTGGTGAGCAGGGCCTGGGCAATGCCGCCTGTCACCGCTTTGGGGTTTTCGATGCCGGCGGTGCCCAGCAGGTCGAACGAGACGATGATGCCGGAAACGGTTCCAAGGATGCCGAGCAGCGGGGCCAGCGTGATGATCGTGTCGAGTACCGACAGGTAACGCTTCATCTTTTCGATCTCGTGCATGGCGGCGGCTTCGAGCGATTGGACCAGTCCATAGTTCCGGTGCGCGAGTCCCGAGGTGAGAATCCGGCAGACGAGGCAGCTGGATGCCTCGCCTTCCGCAATCGCCGCATCAAAGTCGCCGCGTTCCGTCAGCGTAAAGATCCGGTTAACCAGTTTCTGGTCCTTGCGAATGGAGACCATAATCCAGAACAGAATCCGTTCAGCCGCCACGGCAAGGGCGACCACGGAGCAGGCCAGCAACGGCCACATGACCGGTCCGCCCTTTATCATTAAGTCATACATTGCCGTCTCCTGTTAATGTCGGATTCTATTCTAGACTGTTTTCCCCTGTCAGGGGAAGCCGGCAGGTTTATAGGTTCATGCGAATGCCGGCGTAGGCGGACAGATCGTCCGTATTGTATCCGGCGACGGTTTCATAATCCTCATCCAGCAGGTTTTCAATCCGGCCGTAGATTTCGATCCGGTCATTCAGCTGATAGCGCGCCGCAAGTCCGAGAAGGATGTATCCGTCCATCGTCGCACCGCCGATATCGTCGCGCGGTCCAACGCCGTTTGCATGAAGGTTGATGTTCAGCTTATCGCAGGCTGCATAATTGATGCTTCCGTCCACCTGATGCTGCGGGCGCTTGAGGTGGAAGGATCCGCCGGTAATGTCGTCGTTGTCAAGATAGGTGTAGGCCACGCGCATGGACACATCTTCGGTCAGGCGGGCGTTTCCGTAGACTTCAACGCCTTCTGTCGAGGCTTTCGCAATATTGCCGTAGGTCCATGAGACAAAGTCATAGGCGATCATGTTGTCATAATCGGTGTTGAAATAGGTGGCTCCGACATCGACCCGGTTGGAGATAATCTGCTGCTCAACGCCGACTTCCCATCCTTCGCTCTCTTCCGGGGCCAGGTTCGGATTGCCGAACGAAGCAAACAGCTGGTACGAGATCGGCGCTTTGAATCCCGTGCTGTAGGAGGCTTTAAGCCGTGTGCCGGTTGCATTGATCGCATACGCCGTGGATGCCTGATAGGTGGTTTCTCCGTCAAACTCGCTGTGTTCGTCATGACGAATGCCCAGATTGGCCATCCACTGCTCGGTAATGAATGCCTGATACGATCCAAAGGCTCCGACGTTATAGAGGCTGTCGTCAATTGCTCCGAAGCCTTCATCAAAGAAAAAGTCATCGAACGATCCGTCAACGCCGATCAGCAGGGTGTGGTTATCGTGCAGGTAAATTGTATTGGCCCAGTCAGCCGAGAGCGTGTCCGCATTGTAAATGCCGGAAAATCCGAGTTCCTCGCGGTCCAGCATGAGGTAGCCGATTCCTGCCGTGGATTCCACCAGATCATTCGCCAGCATGATCGTGGTTTCGGCGCGGGTGATGAGCTGTTCCGTGTTGTAGTTATACAGGCTGTGGGCCGTTCCGAAACCGTCATCATAATCGGACGTGGCGTCGATATAGCGCAGCGTCAGCGTCAGATCGGCATAGTCGGTCGGCATAATCCCGATGCGGGTGGCAACCGTGGTGTTGACCGTGCCGTCCTTTTCCATGTTGTTTTTCAGGGCCGACTGACCCTGCCGGTCAAAGTGCGAGATCGAGGCACTGTAGTTCATGCGTGCATCGCCGCCGTTAATGCCGGTGGCCGCCAGCCATGTGCCGTAGGAGCCGCCTTCAACGCGATAGTAGGGCGCCGGCGCGCCGGACCCTTTCTTGGTGACAATGTTAATAATGCCGGCCATGGCATCGGAGCCGTACAGCGGGCTGCTCGGTCCCTTGATCACTTCGATGCGCTCAATGTCGAGCATCTGTAGATTGGCCATGTCATAGCCGGAAAGATCCAGCTGGCCGTTCATGCGCACGCCGTCGATCAGGATCTGCGTGTGCTGCGGATTGGCGCCGCGCAGATAGATCTGGGTCGCCTGGCCCGGTCCGCCTGAGCGCGAGACGGAGATGCCGGGAAGGCTTTGAAGCTGTTCGGTAAAGGCGGTTCCGGCGCCGTTTTCGATGGTTTCGCTGTCGATGACTGCCGCTGAAACCGTCAGCTGGTTGACCGGCGTTTCAATCCGGGTGGCGGTGATGACGATTTCGTTGGTCGACGCGGCAAAAGCCGCAGCGGCTGCACTGGTCAAAAACGCAGTGGCAATGAAATGTTGCTTCATTCCTCTTCCTGTCTGCCCTTACGCGGGGCGCTAATGTTGTAAGAAATCCAACACGGCAGAGAGGCGACAGAGAACGTCCGACAGCCTTCTCCTCAAACCGCGAAGGAGATAAACCCAGCAATCAGAAATTCGTTTTCTGGCTTACGGCCGGTGGCCGATTACAGTTGCGCGACAGCGCCCGGTTTGCACGGGACTTGCCGAATCTTCCGATTGGAGCGCGCACTATTCCTCTTTGAGCAGGGGGTGTCAAGCGGGGAACCGGTCCCGCATCGGGAATGGGTCGGTTACCGCACTTGCATTATCCGGTCAGGCGTAGACACTAGGGGCGGTTTCTTCCCGAAAAGGAGACGGTATGAAAATCGTAATTGCACCCGATTCATTCAAAGGAAACATGCGCAGCGAAAAGATCTGCGCCATTCTGGATTCCGCGATCCGGCGGGAACTTCCTGCCGCTGAACTTTGTTCATTTCCCATGGCCGATGGCGGAGAGGGCACGGTTGAAGCAGTTGTTGCTGCAACCGGCGGCTCCATCAGATCGCTTCAGGTCTGCGGGCCGCTCGGCGATCCCGTTGACGCGATCTACGGAATTCTGCCGGACGGAACGGCCGTCATGGAGATGGCTTCGGCTTCCGGTATCGAACTGGTGGCGCCGGCGCGGCTGAACCCCATGGAGGCGACAACCTACGGAACGGGCGAGCTGCTGCGTCATCTGCTGGAATGCGGGCATTCGTCGATTGTTATGGGAATTGGTGGAAGCGCTACTGTTGACGGCGGAACGGGTATGGCTCAGGCGCTTGGATTTCGTTTTCTCGATGCATCCGGAAATGAAATTACTGACCGCGGCGGAAAAATATTATCCAGGATTGCTGCGGTGATTCCTGCGGCAGTGAATGCAAATGTTCGGGTGGCGTGCGATGTAACCAACCCGCTGACTGGTGTGTCCGGCGCGGCGCGCGTGTTCGGGCCGCAAAAGGGCGCCACGCCGGAAATGGTGGATGTTCTGGATGCCGGACTGGAGAATCTGCAGTCGGTTCTCGGCGGGGAAGGGGCTCCGGGCGACGGCGCTGCCGGCGGACTGGGCTATGGTCTGCGCGCGTTCTGCAATGCGGAAATTGTTTCGGGTGCCGGACTGATTGCTGAGACGGTGGGATTGGGCCGGGCGCTCGACGGGGCGGATCTGCTGATTACCGGTGAGGGCCGGACCGATGGCCAGACGGCCTCGGGCAAGCTATGCGCCGTACTGGCCGGCATGGCCCGGGAGCGCGGGGTGAAAACCCTGCTTTTGTCCGGCGCGCTGAAAGGAAACCTCGATTCGTTTCTGGATACCTTCGACTTTGCCTTCAGCATTTCGGCTGGACATACATCGTTGGCAGCGTGTGTCGAGCATGCGCCGGACGATCTGGCATTTACCGTTCGCAATGCCATTCGGCTATTATCGGAACGCTGAGTAAACCAGCCGGCCACCGCAGGTGCGGCAGATGAGGCGGGGATTACGGCGCTGGGCGGTGTGGGACCAGCAGTTGTTTTCGCATCGGACGCGCCAGCGCGGCGGGGCCAGTTCCATCCGATGGGTACGATCGCCGGAGCAACCGATTTCCCGGGCTTTGGCTTTCCATACGGCATCGTGGTTGTGCTTCCGCCCGACAAGGGCGTGGGCGATTTCGTGAAGCAGGGTATCAAGAATGTCGTTGGCGGATCCGTTCAGGGCCAGATGGTGCGAGATGGATATGGTTTTGTCCCGGTAGTTGCAGGCCCCGGCCCGTCGGGTTGAGTGATCCATGCAGAATTTCCAGTCCGGAAGTTCGTGCTGTTTCAGCAGCTCGTGGGCCTGCCGGTGGATTGAATCGATTTTCTGCCGGCGCTCTTCCGTTGCTGCGGGATCGCCGGTCAGGCATTCATAGGGGACTCTAAACTCTCCTTGATCCGTCGCCACAACGGCCCGTGCCGGATTGGCCCGCAGGATCGTTCCTTTTACGCCGGTTTTCCGATATTCAAACTCAACGCAGTCCCCTTCCGAAAAGCAGATGCGCCGGGGATGTTCCGGGGTGGACATCAGGGGTTCACAGCCACGGCGATTCGATCGTGGCCGGCGAGGTCGTGCTTGATTTCGATGTCGCGGTAGCCGAGGTTTTCAAGGCACTGACGAACCGATTCGCCCTGATCAAACCCGAACTCCAGGAACAGCATGCCTCCCGATACCAGGACATAGCGCGCCTGGGTGGACAGTTCTCTGATTTTTTCCATGCCGCTGGGGCCGCTGTCGAGGGCCGACTGCGGTTCATAGTCCCGTACCGACGGTGAAAGTGCTTTCCAGTCAGCGGTTGCAATATAGGGCAGGTTGGCCACAATCGCATCCGCGCTGGCTTCGGCAAACCCTTCCAGCAGGTCGTTCTTCATCCAGAAAATACGATTTTCCAACTCATTGAGTTTTGTGTTTTCCCTGGCCAGCTCCAATGCCTTTTCAGAAATGTCCACACCTTTGAATGCGGCTTCCGGTCGCTGATGGGCGAGGGTGAGGGCAATGCAACCGGTTCCGGTTCCGACATCCACCACCATGGCAGGTTTCTTTTCCCAGATCTTCGAGGTCAGCACCTCTTCCACCAACAGCTCGGTTTCCGGGCGGGGAATCAGGGCCCGTTCATCGCACAGGATCTTCAGCCCCCAGAAATTGACGTGCCCGATCACATACTGCACCGGTTCGCCGTTCTCAATCCGCTGCGCCATCGGTTCAATCTTCTTGATGATTTTCATCTTTTCCATGCCGGACGAAACGTCCGGCGCCTTGCCGGTATAGATTTCAAGCGGCTTGCATTCGAAGACCTCTGCGAGCACTTCTTCGGCCACCCGCTTTGCGTTATCCACGCCGGCGGCGGCAAAGCGAAACTTTAACGAATCAATGATCTGTTCTACGTCCATGGGATTGTCTGGGTAGGCTATTACTTATAATTGCGCGGTTCGATGCCCAGGTTCTTGATTCGGTAGTTGATGATCCGCTGGGTGGTTTCGAGGTAGCGTGCCACGCCCGCGGCATTTCCACGATGTTTTTTCAGGGCATCAATTATGAGTTCCCGCTCATAGGCTTCAATCATCTGTTTCAGGTTGGCGCCGTTTTCCGGAAGCAGGTTGGTATGCGTTCCCTCGCTGGTCTGCAGCGACGGCGGCAGATTGAAACCATGAATCACGCCGTCCGAGGAGGTGAGCACCGCACGTTCAATGCAGTTTTCCAGTTCTCGGACGTTACCGGGCCAGTGATAGGCCATCATCATGTTAATGGCGGAGGTGGAGATCCGTTTCATTTCCTTGCCGTACATGGAACCATATTTCTGAAGGAAGTGGTCGGCCAGCAGCATGATGTCCGATTTGCGTTCGCGCAACGGCGGAAGTAGGATCGGAAATACATTCAGGCGATAGTAGAGGTCTTCACGGAAGGTGTCCTTGGCGATGCCTTCTTCGAGGTTGCGGCTGGTTGCCGCCACCACGCGTACATTCACATGGATCGGTTCGTTGCCGCCGACGCGCTCAAAGGTCTTTTCCTGGAGAACTCGAAGGAGCCGCACCTGAACCGCCGGCGCAATATCGCCGATTTCGTCCAGAAAGATCGTTCCGCCGTTGGCCAGCTCGAAACGACCTTTGCGCTGCTGGGCGGCACCCGTAAAGGCTCCTTTTTCATGGCCGAACAGTTCGCTTTCAATCAGGTTCTCGGGAAGGGCGGCACAGTTGACGCTGACAAACGCATTGTTTTTGCGCGGGCTGTTGAAGTGGATCGCCCGGGCAACCAGCTCTTTACCGGTGCCGGATTCTCCGCGAACCAGTACCGTGGCCGCACTGTTGGCCACCTGAACAATCTGCTCATAGACACTGCGCATGGAGTTGCAGTTGCCCACCATGTTGTCGATGCTGTAGCGGTCGCCCAACTGGCGCCGCAGCATTTCGTTTTCGGATTCCAACGCGTGGCGTTCCTCGATTTCTTCTCGAATGGTCGATACTGCCGACGCCAGAATCTGAGCGACGTGTTCGAGGAACAGTGTGTAGCCCTTCAGTTCCTGCTCTTCGCAGGTCGGAAGGTCAATGCTCATGGTTCCGATGACCTCCTTGTGGTGGACAATCGGAACACAGATAAACGCGGTTTTCTGATCGCCGCGCGCCTTTGTACGATTGAGGAAGTCCGGCGATTTGCTGATGTCGGGCACAATAGCAGACTGGCCGGATTTGGCCACCTGTCCGGTTACTCCTTCGCCCAGCTGGTACTGTCCTCGGCGCATTTCACTGGTTGAGAGGCCGCTGGAGGCTTCGATATTCAGGATGTCAGTCCCGGGTTTCCGAAGGGTAAGCGTACCGCGAAGCAGGCCCATGTCGTTCGACATGATCTGGAGAACCTCATTTAACAGGTCGGAAATGTTGTGCTGGCGGGCCGAGATAGTCTGCGAAATTTTGTATAAAACGCTAAGTTCCTTATCACTACGGGTCATGTTGTCATCCTCTTGTTCGTTGCTGTCGTGGTCTGGGCAGCAAACTACAAATATGTACATACTTTCTCTTTTGTGTACAAGGGTGTTTTTAAAGAAAGCGCAGGGATCGGCTTGGTGCTTGGTTAATACTCTGCTTTATGTTTCCGGCTTTTGTGCTGTTCCGACCAGAAATCGAGAAGTTCGGAATCGCGACTGTGGGCTCGCGAGGAAAGTTTGAAGTAAAGAAAGGCATCCAGAAAACCCTTGCTGTTCAGGAAACGCTGGGGCCGATGTCCCTTTGTTTTCTGAAAACGCAACTGGTTGCCCATGATGTCGGAAACCTGATAGATCACCAGCTTTGGAACTCGGACGTGATCGCACATGCCTTTCAGATGCTGCTGTACCGCCATTCGGCGTGCGTCAAAGGCGGACATTCCTTCCTTCTCCAGACGCTCTGCCAGAAATTCATGATATTCTCCGAAAAGCAGGGCAAAGAGGAGCGATGGATGTACTTTAAGTCCTGCTTTTCGCCACCGGTCCATGTGTTCAAGCGTCCGAGTGACCCAGTCGTGCCGGCTTTTGTCTTCATCGATCCAGTGCGAGAAATCGTGGAACATGGGATGAAGCAGGTCCGTACGCTCCAGCCACTGGAATACCTGATGGGCATGTCCGCAGAAAAAGAGTTTTTGGACCTCTTCGTACATGCGCGATGGTGCCGCCTGCGTCAGGAGCTCCTTGTTCCGGCATATGGATTCATAGGCTGAAGTTTCAATTTCAAATCCAAGGGTTCCGGCAAAGCGGGCCGCTCGGATCATGCGCACCGGATCTTCTGCAAAGCGTTTGTCGGGATCGCCGATGACCCGGATCAGTTTTGCTTCCAGATCCTTCAGTCCGCCGGCATAATCGATCACCGAAAAGTCGGCAATGTTGTAGAAGAGGGCATTAATCGTAAAGTCACGCCGAAGGGCATCCTGTTCCGGGGTGCCGAAAATATTATCGCGCATTACAACGCCGTTTTCGCCGGTCCGGAAGGTGTTTTCGCAATATTCCTCGCACTCCTCTTCCGGTACCGGAGCTCGGAACGTGGAGGTTTCAATCACTTCGCCGCGAAAGAGAATATGTGCAAGGCGGAAGCGGCGGCCGACCAGACGGCAGTTCCTGAACATTTTCCGGATCTGTTCCGGGGTGGCGTCCGTGGCTACATCGAAATCCTTTGGATTGCGGTCGAGCAGGAGGTCGCGAACGCCGCCGCCGGCAAGGTAGGCGATATGGCCGGCATCCTTCAGGTGGTACATAACTTTAACTGCCGCTGAACTGATATTTCTTCGGCTGATCGTGTGGTCGGATCTTTTAACGATTACGGGCTGCATAGGGAAACAGATTATTCAAACCGCGGGGGATAAAAAAAGAAAAACCTTCCACTATGGAAGGTTTTTAGACGGGGTGTCAGTTCTCAGGTGTCGAGATGTTCCTCAATCCATTTAAGGATGACATCCACGACGATGTCGACTTCGTCGGTGCTGAGCTCGCGCCCCTTTTCGAAACCGAAAAACTCTTCGAGGCTGGTCCGGTCGTTACAGCCGCAGGCATGCTGGGCAATAAAGACGGGATGGCCCTTGGTCGGCGTCTGCCGGCCGTCATTCTTCGGGTTGGCCGGGGCCAGTCGTTTATTTACAAAATCGGTCGCATGCAGTCGAAGAATATCCATTCCGCGTGATGTGACATATTCCTGTTCGGGTTCGGCCAGAATAAATTTTTCCAGCCGGCCATCTTCTTCCAGCTTGGTCTTAAGCGTCTGCCATTCCTTTTCTGCAATATGTGCCACAACTCATCCTCTCTATTCTATCGACCTAACCCCGACATCATAAAGGCCATGGGTTTTAGATACAAGTCCGCTCTCGTGATAATTACTAGAAAAGCGGTTTCTGAGGGATGAGTATCATTGATTTTCGGCCGGGTCTCCGATCCGAATATGCCGTTTAAGGAAGGCGGTAAAGGAGTCGGCCAGGCTGTACATAACCGGAACAATGACCAGAGTCAGCACCGTGGAAACCGCCAGTCCGAAAATAACGGCGACCGCCATCGGGGCCCACCAGGCGGAGGTTGCGCCGCCCATGCTGAAGCGGAACTGCCGCAGGTTGAAGCTGAAGCCCACCGCCATCGGAATCAGTCCGAGAATGGTGGTGACCGCCGTCAGCAGCACGGGCCTCAGGCGCAGGCGTCCGGCATGAACAACGGATTCCGTGGTGCACAGGCCGCGTGCCTTCATCTGGTTGATGCAGTCCACCAGTACGATGGCATTATTTACGACAATGCCCGCTAGGCTGATCACGCCGACGCCGGTCATGACAATGCTGAAGGGTTTTCCGGTGATCAGCAGTCCCCACATAACCCCGATAATCGAAAGGATGATAGAGGTGAAGATGATGAGGGGGAGCAGTACCGAGTTAAACTGCACGACAAGAATCACGACGATGCCGGCGAGTGCCAGCAGGCCGGCCTGTTTGAGGAATTCAGAGGATTCCTTCTGGTCTTCCTGGTCGCCGGTGTAGGTGATGCTGTAGCCGGGCGGAAGCTCAATCTGGTCAACGATCGGCTTAATGTCTTTCAGCAATTCGTTGGATTCCCGGCCGGACTTGTTGCCCGTGACCGTGATAATGCGCTTGCTGTTTTTTCGGTGAATAACTCCGCGGCCGGATGTGTATTCAAAACGGCCGAGCGAAGTCAGCGGAACCGGCTGTCCATCCTGAACGGGGATGTAGATTTCATCCATCAGGCTGAACTGTTCACGCGCCGGAAGCGGCAGGCGCACCGTGATGTCATATTCGTCTTCGCCGGCGCGGAATTTACGTGTTGATTCGGTGCCGTAAAGCGATGTGCGCAGGAAAAAACCGATGGTTTCCGTATCGAGTCCAAGGACTCCGGCGCGTTTTCGATCAACGATAAACTGCAGTTCGGGAAGAGCGTTTTCATAATCGGAACGAAGATCCACCAGTCCCGGAACATTGCTGATGCGACGCTTGATTTCCGTGGCAATATCGTTGAGCTGTTCGAAATCCTCGCCGGAGATCTCGATGCTGACCGGGTCCTTCTGCGGCGGGCCCTCCTGCAGCTGTTCAATCTTAAGCTTGGCGCCCGGGATCGGGCCGATGCATTCGCGGAACTTCGGAATCAGTTCGGAGGTTTTTCCGGTGCGGTCGGCCTCGTCGACAAACTTGATGTAAAAGGAGCCGAGGTAGGTGCCTCCGCTGCCTTCGGAAAAGCCGCTGCCCATGCCTTGTCCGGTCGTGGCCAGGATAAATTCGATGTCATCGAGATCGCGGATCCGGCGCTCGATATAGCGCATGGTTTCATCGGTTTTTTCAATGGCGGTGCCTTCCGGATAACGCAGTTCGATCTGCGCTGCCCGCGGTTCCACATCCACGAAGAGGGTGACCTCCTTGCCGAAACGTCCGTACAGCTGGGCGGAGAGGATCAGGACGAGCACGCTGATCACCAGCAGCATGCCGCGATGCCGGAGGGCCCTGCGCAGGATATTTTCGTATGCCCGGACAAACGGGTGGAATTCGGTCCGGTCTTCCGGCGCCGGAAGCTTTCCGCGCTTGATGAATACCGAGCAGATCGCCGGATTGATGACCAATGCGACAAAGAGCGACGAGGTCAGGGTGATGATGAGCGTTTCGGGGATGTAGCTCATGAAATCGCCGATAATGTCCGGCCAGAAGAGCAGGGGAGAAAAGGCGGCCAGCGTGGTGAGGGTGGACGTGGCCACCGGCCACGCCACTTCGGCGGCGCCCTGTCGTGCGGCTTCGAGCCGTGACAGGCCTTCGCAGTGGAGTCGGTACATGTTTTCCACAATCACGATACCGTTATCGACCAGCATGCCTACGCCCAGAATGAGCGCAAATAGCACCACCATGTTCATGGTAATCCCGAGCAGCGACATGATCGTGAAAGAGAGCAGCATGGAGAAGGGAATGGCCAGTCCCACAAACAGGCTGTTACGACGGCCCATGAAAATGAGCAGCACAACGATCACCAGAAAGAAGCCGGAGACAATATTGTTTTCCAGTTCGGTGAGCATGTCGCGGATGTCCTTGGAATCATCCTGGACAATCGTGATCCGGATGTTGCTGGGCAGTTGCCGGTTCTCCAGATCCTTCTTGATGGCATCAATCAGCTCGACCGAGTTTTCGCCGGCGCGTTTAAACACTTCAATCGAAACGGCGGTTTCGCCGTTGATGCGGGAAATGCTTTCCAGATCCTTGTAGGTATCGGAAATGGTGGCGATGTCGCTCAAGTAGATCGGCCGGTTTTCGCGCTGAACCACCACCATGTTCCGCAATTCACTGGCCAGCCGGATTTCGCCCGGAACGCGGACCTGCACCTTGTTCTGATCCACTTCAAGCATGCCGGCGGAGATGGTTACATTTTCCTTGGCGATCAGGGTGACCACGTCCATCAGCGGAATGTTGTAGGCCACCAGACGGGGCAGGTCGAATTCGATCCGGATTTCCCGTTCGCGCGTTCCCGAAATACGCGCCTCCTTGACGCCCGGAATATCTTCGATGTCGTCCTGAAGCTCTTCAGCCGTGCTTTTCAGTCGCTCGGTATCGGGATCGCCGGTCAGTGCAAAACGCATGATCGGCACATCCGTGCTGAAATTGAGTCCTTCCACCTGCGGTTCATCCAGATCATCCGGGAGATCCGGGCGCGCCAGATCAATCTTGTCCTTTACGCGCTGAATGGCGGTGTCGACGTCCGCGCCTGCAAGGTATTCAATCGTAAAAACGGCGACGCTGTCGGCCGCCATGACCGTAATGTTCTTTACGTTCCCCAGCTCCTTGAGCTGCTTTTCGATCGGAATAACCACCAGATTTTCCATGTCCTCCGGCGCGGTGCCTGGATAGATGGCGGTGACGAAAACCTGTGGAATCGTAATGTCGGGGGCGCCTTCCCGCGGCAGGGTCATGTAGGACAGAACGCCCATGACCACGAGCACGAGGGTGAAGACAAAGACCGCAGTCCGGAATTTGATGGCATAATTGGTCAGGATCATTGCGCCGCATTTCCTGTGTTGATCACTTCAATCCGCTGTCCGTCGCTGAGCGTGCGGTTGCCTTCGATAATCACCTGATCGCCGGTTTCAAGCCCGCTTGAAATCAGGGCGTGGGTGCGGGCGATGGTATCGATCTGCACGCGACGCCGCACGGCCTGTCCATCCTGTGCCAAATAGACAATATGCTCACCTTTGGAAGGAAGCACCGCCGCCATGGGAAGCGATACCATGTTGCCGCGACTGCCCCGGTTGAATTCAATCTGGGCAATCATGCCCGGGCGAAGTACGGCATCTGAATTATCCACGGTAATGTCGGAGCGGAACGCATTATTGCGTCTGTCGGCCTGTGCCGCCACGAAGGTTACTTCTCCTTCGAATGTCCGGTCTTCAAGCGGCTGCACGCTGAAGCGGATACGGTCTCCGAGGCGGATGGAAAAAATATCTTTTTCCGGAATCTGAACGATTACGCGCACGGTGGCCCTATCGATCACCTGAAAGAGCGGGGTTCCGGGCTGGACATATTCGCCTTCTTCCACAAACCGGTCGTTTACAATGCCGTCGATCGGGGATTCCACGCGGCACTGTTCAATATTGATCCGGGCTTCTTCGGCGGTGCTGGTGGTCTGGATGTAGGCTTTTTCGGCGGCATCATAGTCGCTCTGCGAAACGGCGCCGGACTCCATCAGGGATTTGGTCCGTTCAAAGTTGCGCTCGGCGTTGGCGGCGGCGATCCGGGCCTGCTTCAGGTTGGTCTGCCAGATGCGGTCATCAATCTGCATCAGCAGCTGAGCTTTCTTTACGGCATCGCCCCGGTCAACCTTGAGCGCTACGATCCGTCCGGCCTTTTCGGCGGAGAGCGTGACGTCTACATTGGCTTCAATGAGTGCGGGGAGCAGTACCACATCCGGTGTGTTGGTCGGCTGTACGGTAATGGTCGCCACGGCAACTGCGGCTTCTGAGCCCGTTTCTTCCGGTTTTTCCGCCGGCTTGAAAATCATCAATATCGCCACCAAAACGGCCAGCAGCACAACGGTGCCCACTAGCAGGATTTGAATGGATCCGGATTTATTTTTCATCTTCATATTCCTCCAGCAGGATGCCGGCCGCATGCTTGATGCGGGTTACGGCAACCATGTATTCGTAGAGTGCCTGAGAGCGGGTGAGGCGGGCGTTGCTGAGTTCCACGTTGGCCTGCGTGACTTCCAGATGGGTGCCCATGCCGGCGTCAAAGCGGGTGCGGGCGATCTCCAGCGCGCGTTCGGCCAGCGCTATGTTTTCATCTGTCGCCCGGATGGTTTCCGCGGCATCGCGGCTCCGCAGCCACTGGGTTCGTATATCCAGTGCCACGGTCCGGTTCATGTCGAGCAGTTCATCTTCCTCAATCGCCAGCATAAGTTGGCTTTCGCTCAGGTTGGCCTTGCGCAGGCCTCCGTCAAAAAGGGTCCAGGTTGCGCGGGCGCCGGCGCTCCAGTGTTCCTGCCATCCGCTGCTGGTTGAGCCGGGCAGGAAGCTGTAGGGATCCGGATCGTACATGTTGTAGTTGGCAAACAGGCTGATCGCCGGATAGTAGCTGCTCTTCTGCTGATTAATATCTTCCTGCCGCAGTTCAACCGAATCGGCTTTTTCCTTCAGCTCAGGGCGCCGGCTGAGACCGAGTGCGACCGCCTCTTCCAGTGCGAGGTTGTTCGGAACATATTCCAGCGGGTCGGTCAGGATAAACTCCGAATCCTTCAGATAGGTGAGATTGCGAAACTGCTCTTTGGCCAGCTGCAGGTCATTGCGTGCCGAGATAAGCCGGGGCTTTTCGTTGGCCAGCGATACTTTGGCGCTGAGCCAATCAAATTCGGAGGCGGTGCCGGCATCATATTTACGCTGTGTTTCTGCTTCGAAATCTTCGAGCTGCCGGATGGATTGCTCCAATACGGTCACCCGTGTTCCGGCCAGCTGAACCTGATAGTAGCTCAGGATAATATCGCGAACGTGTGTTTCGCGAATGCGTCGCTCCTGATGGACGGCGAGCTGTTGATAGGATCGGGCCGCACGAATGGCAGAGAGCGTCTTCCCTCCGGAAAAAACGGTCCACGAGGCTTCAAGTCCCATGGTTTTACTGCCCGACTCCGTCAGGTTGTCGGCATCGTAGAGGGCATAGTCGGCCATGCCCGAAAGCTGGGGGAATGCGCCGGCCATCGCCCGGTCTTGCGTCGTTGCGGCCACCTGTCGCTGGCGCGCGGCATTGATGACGGAGAGCGATTGATGAAGACCGAGCCGGACGCTGTCGTTCAGGGTATAGCGGTTGGTTTCCTGTGCATGGGCGATGCGGCAGGAAAAGAGCAGAAACAGGGCCATGGCGATCTGGCCAGCTCGGGTAAAATCCAGTACTTCAGTCATGATTTTCTGATACCGGGTTCGTTCTTCAGTATTCAGGACCGAATAGGTTTTGCAGATGCCCTGTTTTCGATTTTTCTCCAGCTTCCGGATCATGTTGTGACCTTTGGCGGTGAGGGAAACGTTTACGACCCGCTGGTCTTCGGTACTGCGTTCGCGCCGAATCATGCCGGCGGTTTCGAGGCGGTTCAGCAGGGCCGAGGTCGATGATTCCGAGCGGTTCAGCTTTTCCGTGAGGGCATTGACCGAAAGTTTGCGATCAAGGCTGATATAGTGCATGGCCCAGAACTGGGTAATGGAAATCTTTCCTTTGGTAACGGCACTTTGGTCCTCCCGCATGACAGAAGCCATCAGTTCCGGAAGTGCGCCGGCGAGGAAGTTGAAGAAGTCTTTCTGGGAAATTGTTTTCATGGCGGATAGTTCGTATCACGAACGAAATTTATCCGCCAGTCCAAATGAGTGATTTAAACGGGTTGAGAGACTTTTTTAAATAATTGTTTAAGTGGAAGATTTGCGGCGCCGGACCCGCTAAATTGTTTTTATCCATCCGACCAGATTGGTGTGCTTCCATCCCTGTTGTCGATAGAAGCAGAGGGCGGGGGCGTTGGTGCGGTCGGCCTGGAGCTGTAGCCGGGCGAGGCCCTTTTGCGTTGCCCACGATTCCAGTTCACGCATCAGCGCCGATCCGATGCCCTGTCCGCGATATGACACATCGATCACCACATCCTCCACGGTGCCGACCGCACAGCCCATCGCTGTTGAAACCAGAATCTGAATCGTGCACATGCCAACCACCTGATCATCAACTTCCGCCACCATTACGCGGGCGTTTTCCTGTCGCAGAAGCAGCTCCAGCCCTTTGCTCTGTTTCACGTGGTCCGGCGTGAAATCGACTTCAATGGCAAATAGCTGATGGAGCAGTTCTGCCATGGCTGGAATATCATCTTGGGTGGCTGTTCGGATCTTCATCGTGGTTCCAGTTTCCATTCCTCGGGCTATTGGTTGTCAAAGGGTTTGTTGTCGGCTGGTCGTCATCCGCTTTTCTTTTTTCTCCGGCGTTTTTTGAAAAGGGTCTCGTAGTCGATATCCAGATTCTGAATCTTATAACGGACCATGCGTTCGGTAATTCCCAGCTCGCGGGCGGCAGCGCTGATGGTTCCGTTGTGCCGTTTGAGCGAGTCGACGATCATATCGCGTTCCAGCATGGCGACCCGGGCCTTGAGGGTGTGCTTGATGCTCCCTGTTGCGGCAATGGCCACCGGCGTCTGCAGGGTGGGAGGCAGGTCGTGGCCGTGCACCACACCGTCTTCCCTGCCCATCAGGACCGCGTATTCGATGGTGTTTTCCAGTTCGCGGACATTGCCTGGCCAGTGATAGGCCATGAGCATGTTGATGGCCGGTGTGCTGATCCGCCTGATCTGGACGTCCATCTGTTCGGAATATTTGCGGATGAAAAAGTTGGTCAGCAGAAGAATATCATCCTTGCGGGCCCGCAACGGCGGTAGGTAGACCGGAAAAACGTTGATTCGGTAGAAGAGGTCCTGACGGAAGCGGTTATCCAGAATGGCGGCTTCAAGATCGGCATTCGTGGCGGCAATGATCCGGACATTGGCTTTGCGCTGCTCGTTGCTTCCGACTCGTTCATAGGTTCGTTCCTGCAGTACACGTAGCAGTTTTACCTGAATGGCCGGCGAAAAATCGCCGATTTCATCAAGGAACAGGGTGCCGCCTTCGGCTTCCTGCACACGTCCGATACGGGTCTGCAGGGCACCGGTGAAAGCGCCTTTTTCATGTCCGAACAGTTCACTTTCGAGCAGGTTTTCATTCAGGGCCGCACAGTTCACTTTCACAAACGGCTTTTTTGCGCGGTTGCTGCTGTAGTGAATGGCCGATGCAACGAGCTCTTTACCGGTTCCGGATTCGCCGCGGATCAACACGGTGGTGTCTGAGGCGGCCACCTGATGGATCCGCGTGTAGACCTCATGCATCAGGTTTGAGTTGCCGATCATGTTTTCCGGCTGGAACTTCGCCATCATGGCTTCGCGCAGACGCAGGTTTTCCGATTCCAGCGCCTGTCGCTCCATGCGGGCAATACGGCGGGCGCTGACATCGTTGGCAATAATCGTGACGACGATCGACATAAAGCGCTTCAGCTCCTCCAGCGCCGGCATCCCGCTGGCGGGGCAATCGACGGACATTGTGCCTACGGTCTCATTCTCCAGAATGATGGGAACGCAGATAAAGCTGAGCGGTTCGTTGGTCCGATTGTGCAGTCGTCCTTTGAAGCGCGGTTCATCGGCGACCAGCGGCACAATCATGGGCTGCCCGGTTTCGAGAACCTTGCCGGTAATTCCTTCACCGCGCCGGTATGCCTTTCCCTGTGCCAGCTGGACAGACTGGTCCTTTACCGCTTCGACCCGGAGCTCTTCACCCCCGATCGTCAGCAGCATAATGGTTACTCGCTGAATATCATGACTTCCCTCAAGGATATCGATTATTTCGAGGAGAATCTCCTCCTGTTTCGATTTGCGCGAGAGGGTGCGGGCGATTTTCGCCAGCGTTTCGAGTTCGTTGATATGGCGGGCATCACACAGCTTGGGATCATCATACTTACAATTTGGCATCTGTAGTTCATATTTTTGGTGGTATTATATACAAAAATGTTGAAATAGTCGTTAAAACAACATGTGTGTTTGAGTAACGCAATAATCATACCAAATAGTATTCAGGACCATGACTGCAGGTCGGACTCGCCGCCGGCCCAGGAACAGTTGCAGGTGTAGGTTGTGGTCTCTTTTTCCAGAATCGGGCGGTTCAGGTTGAAATGTACCGTCAGCAAAGGAATATATTCCCCGGCGTGGTTGATGAACACGCGTCGACTGTTGCGATGTGTGATGAGCTGGAATGAACCGCACTGCGGACATTGGCGGGGTGGGTCATTCATAGTAAAAGTTTCTGAGCTCCCGCGGGCCGATCGGACGCTTGGTCTGCAGGGCATGCTGACGGATGCGGTTCAGCAGCCATCCCAGCGGTTCGAGCCCGGGATTAATGTTCAGCTGTTTCAGGGCATGGCGCAGCGCGGCCTCTCCGGAATGGATGCCCAGCACGATGTCGGTCGAATCCGTGCGCCCGATCTCTTCTGCGGAAAAGGGTTCATAGGCTTTGCGATGTTTCAGTACGGCGTGCACGTGAATACCTGATTCGTGGCGGAATACATTCCGTCCGATAATCGGAGCGCAGGTCGGGACTGCGACGCCGGCCGCCTCCAGGACCAGGTTGCACAACGGCGAAAGTTCCCAGCTGCAAAGGTTCAGGGCGGGGTACGCCATGGCCACCTGTTCGAGCGCAGCGTTTCCGGCGCGTTCACCAAAGCCGGCGACGGTGACATCCACGGCGGCGGCGCCGCCTTCCAGTGCCCCGATGGAGTTGGCCGTCGCCATGCCCAGATCGTTGTGGGCGTGGAACGCCAGTTCAAGTTCCGGAACTTCCGCATGCAGCTCGCTCATGAGCTCCTTCACCTGGAACGGGTTCATTACACCGACGGTATCCGCAATCCGAAGGCGGTGGCCGCCGAGCTCGTGCACGCGCCTTGCAAAGGCGATCAGCAGCGAGCGCTCTGCGCGCGCGGAATCCTGAGCGCCGACGGATACATAGGAAAAGCGTTCCAGTGCATTGGGCAGCACCTTCTCAAGGGTGTTGAACACCCACGAGGAATCCTTGCCCAGTGCCTGGAAGTGATGGTCTGAAATCGGAAAGGAGAGGTGTACCGAGCTGAGTCCGGCGGCTTCGGCCGCATCGAGATCGGCAAACGCGGCCCGGCACCAGCCCGTAATGCGACAGGGCAGTCCGAGTGCGATAATTGCCGCAATATCCTCCTGCTCCGTCGGTCCCATGACAGGAATACCGGCTTCGATTTCCGCAACACCGACCTGTGCCAGAGCAATAGCAATCTTCAGCTTTTCCTCGCGGGTATAGACTGTTCCCGGCATCTGTTCCCCGTCACGCAGGGTGGTATCGATTAAATAGGGCTTATTCATGGTTCCCCACTAATGCATGGGGTATGCCACGATGGATCTTTGGAGTGTTCTGTGTTGTGTAAATTGCTTTCAGATAGATAATAACAGTTTATTTGTTTGTTTTGTCTGCCGGCGCGGAATTGCGTTAGAAGCGGAAATAAGTGTCGCTGTCAGGGGGTTGTTTTAATGTTTTTTGATGTAAAATTCTTGAAACAAATATTTTGCAAAAATAGTGACAAATATTTCCGGCGTAAAATGCGGTTCGACGCAATTGTCCGATCGGAACATTATTTAAAGGGATTTTCTGCAGAATCGATTCAGGTTCAGGACCTCACTCATGGCGGCACCGGTTGTACCGAATACGTGGAGAGGTTTTCCGGTGTCGGTAAAGCGGCTGAAGGTGTCATTGACCGTCGCGGAACCGGTAACAAGCAGTCGATCCGCCCACGAGATAACGTCCTCGGTATTTTCCGGAGGCTCGATCAATACACCCTGCGGGGCGGTGCCGACCAGTTCGGGGTCAATGTCGACGCAGCGAACTTGCCCCAGTTCCCCAAGTTTTTCAAGGAAGCGCGGCTGGAGACCGAATAACGCGACCTTTTCACCGGAGGTGATTTCTCCAAGAAATCCGGCGCATTCGGCCGGTTCCTGATTTTTGCAGTGAATGGTCCGGTCGCATTTTCCGGCGGCGGCAAAGACGGAAAGCGGTTCGGTGGTTTCTTCAGGTGCTGTTTTACTGCATGCGCCCAGCTGGGCGATAAGGGCTATCGCTGCGAGGGATAAAATATTTTTCACTGCAAAATTCCTATGGGTTGAATGGTGCGACTCTTGAAGAGCACCCAGATCGGGGTGCCTATGGTCAGGTTCATTTCTTTTTCGGTTCCCGGAGTGATTTCTGCAA
>JAFGVP010000077.1 GCA_016937945.1 Pontiellaceae bacterium
CGTGATGAATGCGAGATCCTTTTCATCCACCCAAATGCAGGAACGATCCACGGTCAGCACCAACGCACAGGGTTCACCCGCCGTTTTCACGACATCTTCGGCCCAGCGCTTTCCGTCTTTGTATGCAACCGCGCGCAGTTCGCCAGCTTCATATTTCACTTCATCCCGGCGCAGGAGGCATTCATATTTGCCCTTTTTCTTTCTCCCGAGCGATTTCCCATTCAGGAAGAGTTCCGCCTCATCGCCGGAGGTAAAGAGATGCACCGGCGAGATCTCGCCGGTTCGTTCCGGCCAGCTCCAATGCGGCAGAAGATGGGCCATCGCAAAATCCGAACGCCAGCGGGATGGATAGAGATAAAAACGATCCTTCCTGAAGCCGTCCAAATCGATCAACCCGAAACAAGAACTGCGCGCGCCGTAATACGGCGTAAGATCCTGTTTCTGCCAGATGCTGTCATCAAAGGAATCAAGAACGTACGGTGCGCCATCGCAAGGAGGAGCGGCTTCCGTCCGGACATGTCGTTGCCAGGGATTCTGAATGAAACGGTTTCCGGAAGACAGAATCCATGATTTCAAAACAGCCACCGATGTCCGGGCGGTCTTTTCCGCATCCGTCGGTTCGGCGTCGGCAACCGTGTAATCGGCATCCGGGCGCACATCATAGATCAGGCCCGTGGAATCATCCCCGGCATCGCCCATATGAAAACGCCATTCGTCATTGATGCAGATGCGCTCACGCGCAGCACCGGCCTCGGCACTGAAAAGAGACACACCACCGAACAGCAGAAGAACTATGGAACGTTTTTTACGCATAACCTGTTAACGGAAGATCAGAGGAAGAAAGTGATGAAGGCTGTTCTGCCAATGCGTCGCATCATGGCCGTTTCCATCAACATGCCAGATATGCGGAACCTCGTGCTCCTTGAGATAGGCATGCACGCCCTGACTGATCGTGATCAGGCCGTCCCGGTTCCCGCAGGAAATCATCAGCAGCCGGATCTGCTTCTTTGCCGCCTCCGGATCCGGCATGAGATCCGCCGGCGCCCGGGTGTTTGGAGCCGCTGAAAAGGCTCCGATCCATGCAAATTTTTCCAGATGCCCCAGCCCGAAATTAAGCGTCTGACCGCCCCCCATGGAAAGCCCCGACAGCGCCCGGTGTTCAGCATCTGCAAAGGTGCTGTACCGGGCCTCGATCGCGGGAATCACATCATCCAGCAGATCGCGTTCAAACGTCTCGAACGCCGGCGCCGCTGCATAAATGTTGCCTTCCGGACGATCGTTTTTCTGCGCACGGCCATTCGGCATCACGATAATCATCGGGACGGCTTTCCCGTCGGCGATCAGATTATCGAGCAGGATTTCCGGATGCGCAAACCGTTCCCACTCCGTCTCGTCCCCGCCGATCCCGTGCAGCAGATAGAGCACCGGATATTTCCGGTCACGGGAATACCCCGGCGGCGTATAGACATTCATTCGGCGGGCAACGCCGACCGTCTTCGAGTCATACTCGATCATCTCCAGCCGGCCGTGCGGAATATCCGATCGAATAACGTTGAACCCCGCTGGCGGCTCAGCGAACGCCGGCCGATCATCGGGGCCCAGTTCAACCGATCGATCCCGCTGAATCTTCGGCTCATCAGCCGTAGCGGTGAAACCGAAAGAAAAAAGCAGCGCACACGTTGATATCATCCGCCACCCGGCTTCGCTTATTTTCATCGGATATCCTCTATTGGAGTTACTTATACTACCGACGGCATCAGGAAACAGCCGTCACGTTTAAACAAAATACCCGTTATCAGAAGGATATCAACCGCCAGTTTTGAACCGAAAATAGTGAATAATGAAACCCCGATTTGCAGCGCCAGTTTTACGCGCTCCACTACTCCTTTCCTGCTCATCATCCCCGCTCCCTTCATTAATCCACACATCATGGAATGCTCTTTTTTTCAACCGTCCACCCCGGCATCTGCCCAACTCCGCACGCATCGCTAACAAACATTCCGGCCGCTTTTTCATCCCCTTTAAGCTGCCAGCGGAACCACGCCACAGCCACTTTTGCAAAATCCCCTCCATGCGGCAGCGCATACGTTCCGCCGTGGCCGACATTTAGATTCGCAGCAAAAACAGGCACGTGATTAATCCGTTTGAAATCATCCATGCCGTTGCCGTAGGCAATGTCCGATTCGCCTCCCAGAATATAGATGGTTGAAGTGTGCAGCTTATTAAGGTCTTCCTTTTTCACCGCAGGCATACCGGGCATTCCGCCGCCGTTTCCGAGCACCCCGCTGTTGCAGATCATCGTCGTCGTAATACGCGGATCGGATGCCACTTCCAGTGCCTGCAGCCCGCCGCAGGACATTCCGCTCACAGCAATGTGTTCGATATCGACTCGCTCGTAATACGTGCTCGTCTTGTCTGCATTCTGTGCAATGGGCCCAGTCGATCGCATCGATGAGCTGCGAGGATGCGGATTTCCCGCCGCCGCGTTCGCCTTCCGAAGGCATGGGTCCGATCGCAACCACCAGAAATCCATGCGATGCCACCTCTGAAAGAAAATTCAGGTGTTCCCAAGGGGAATTCGCGCAGGCGCCATTTCCCCAGGCAATAATCGGAAGTCTGTTTTTCTCACCAAACACGCTCAGATCGGACGGTCGAAAGATTGTGTGCGTCTCAAGCGTGCTATCGGAGCACCGCCTTATCTGTTTTTTCATCGAATGCGAACGGGAACGTTTTCCACTTCTGAATAACGACTAACTCCTTCTTTTCAGGAAGTTTATCTCCATCGACATAGCGAACACGAAGAGTTCCGTTATCGCAAACATTCAAACGTAATATCCCGGATGCAAATTGAACGGTGACTCCCGTCTTGTCCTTCTGAATCGATCTGACCGCCCCCTGCTGCGCCGCCGCCGAATTTACCATCCCTGCGCATACAACCAGCGCCGCTAAAGCCCGGCATCCACAAAAAAAACTGACCCATCTTTTCATTGTGAGCCTATCCATTCAATAGATGAAGACCGGGTCCTTCGGTCATTTTTATCGCCTTCGAAAATGCCGGCGCCGGAAATCTCATTCCCGATCGTTGGTTAATTATCGGCATCAGAAACCAGAGGTTATGCCATCAACGGTCTGTTCAACCGGTTTCATTGTTCCGTCTGCGTTGTAATACAGCCGTTCCACACAGACACTCCGCCGGCCTGTCGCCCCTTCCTGACCATCGAGCGTCAGCGTGGCATTGTGGTAAAACAGGTACCACTGCCCGTTGAACTCGATAATGCCCGGATGAATCGTAAAGCTGTTCCGGGCATTCCCCGTCAGCTCCCCTCGATCAGACCAGGGACCCGTGATTTTTTCTGCAGTTGCATAGCGTATGTTTTCTGATCCACCAGAAAAACCGGCATAGGTCAGGTAATAAAGATGATCGCGCTTGTGCAACCATGGACCTTCCACATAACTCTCAGGCGTGATATCCATAATCTCGCCGTCGATCTCGATCATATTGGAATTCAGTCTTGCGAGAAAACACGTGCCGTTTCCCCAGCTCAGCCACGCTACGCCATCGTCATCGATCAGCACCGTCGGATCGATGTCGTTCCACCCTCGTTTATTGGGAGTGTCCGAGTCGATGATGAGGGCTGTTCCACGCGCATCCCGGAACGGGCCTGTCGGACGGTCTGCCACCGCCACGCCGATTGCCTTGCAGTTTGGATCTCCATGCTGAGCTGTGGTGTAATAGAAAAACTGTCCATCTTTCTCCACCACCTGCGAAGCCCAGGCCTCGCCTGTCGCCCATTTAAAATCAGTCGGTTTGAGTACGGCGCCATGAGCCGTCCAGTGCTCCATATCCGTTGTTGAATAGCAAAGCCACTCTGTAATATTGAAGTAGGGCCCGCCATCCTCGGCTTCGTCGTGGCCGACATAGACATACAGCGTATCCCCCACCACCAGCGGTGCCGGATCGGCCGTGAAAGCATCCCTGAAGATTGGGTTTCCGTGTTGTTCTTTCCGGAACCTCCACCAATTAAAGTTGAACAGATCGCCATCTCCACCCTTAAAAACAAGATAGAGATCGTGAACACCTGCGGCTCCATCCACCTTGCAGGAGACATTCTCCCACTGCTGATCGCCGCCGGTATTTTTGACCGTACAGGTTCCAATCAGCGTGCCGTCTACGCTGCCGAGGCGAAGTTCGATCTTCCCACCTTTTGACGCCGAAGCGACGCGAGCGCCAAACATGGATGCACCGGCACCAAAATCAACGCCCTTGACCTTGATGTAATCGCCGTTGTCGATATCGAAGATGTTCATGCCTCCGTTTTCGTCGGAACACTTTTCCGTCTCAATACCGGATTCCCAGCCAATCGTTTCAGCTTCGACGGTTTTATAGGGATCCAAAACTCCATTTTGCGGCGCACCCTCTTTCGTGGCAGTCACTTTTTTGACTGTGCCATTCGCCTCAAACTGCAATTCATTCACACAAACGGAACGATGAAACCCTCCGCCTCCGGGCAGGTCGCCATTGTGATAGAATAGATAGGTTTTGCCATTAAAGTCCACGATGCCGGGATGAATCGTGCAGGCATTTTGCGGTTCCATCACAACCCCGCCGTATTTCCAAGGTCCTTCGGGACTTTTACTCGTCGAATAACCGAGATGCTCCGGAATTGGTCCTCCCGCAAAGAAGAGATAATAAAGCCCATTGCGCTTATAGAGCCATGGCCCCTCTTCGTAGGTTGTGGCCGTTTTTCGTCGTCCTTGCTCCGCTTTCCGAAAGCCTCCTCCGTCATATCCAGCACAACGAGCCCGTTGTCACCGATAGTGGTATCGTAGGAAATCATGTCTTTGTTCAGCTTCACGTACCAGCACTTGGGATTGCCCCAATAGAGATACGCCTGACCATCGTTATCTACGAAAACCGTCGGATCAATGTTGTCGCCGCCAATCAGCGGCTTCCCGATCGGATCGTGAAAAGGACCGAGCGGATTATCGGCAACCAGCACGCCGATGACGCGCCCCTGGAGCGGACAATAGAGAAACCATCTCCCATCGCGTTCGACGGCCTGCACCGCCCATGCCCCGTTTTCAAACCCTCCGCCCCAACCGGAGCCGGCCCATTTGAAATCGTGCAGATCCGCCACCGCTCCGTGATCGGTCCAGTTGACCATGTCAGTGGAGGTATAACACTGCCAATCTTTCATAAGGAAGCGCCCACCGCCGGGGCCCGCAGTATCTTCATCATGACTGGTATATAAGTAGACCACGCCGTCATGCACCAGCGGAGCCGGATCCGCGGTAAATTTGGTCTGAACAACCGGGATAGCTGCAAGACACGTCCCCGACAGAAAAACTCCGACCATGATTCCGTTCACTTTTTCATGGGTAAGACCTCCTAAAACTTCACCTGAACCGGCAGCCCGGAATACATGATGGTTTGAACGCCCGCGAAACCGGCTTCGATGCCGGAGTTCTCTCCGGGGAGCGCCAGCACAACATGAAGCTGACGCTTCGCAACCATTCCCGGGAAGGCCCCTTTTCTCGGACCGATAGTTAGTGTTTTATCAGCATCATCCCAAGCCAGCTCATAGGTGGCGTACTGCCCCTTCTCATAGTTGTACGTTTCGTTGTCATCCTCATACAGGGTGAAGGAGGCATCGGCACCGGGATAGATGCGGATCTCATACGGCGCATCCGTCCGCTCTGTGGCATACTGCAAAACCGGCCCCATGGGAACGATTGATCCGGCACGCACATAGATCGGCAGGATATTGAGCGGACACTCGCGCTCTACCGTCTGCCCGCCCTTCAGCGGCTGATTGTTCCAGAAGTCAAACCAGTTCGCCCCTTCCGGCAGATAGGTCGCCATTCGGGTATCTTTCTGCTGTTGCTTTTCCAGCTCGCGCAATTCGCCGGGCGTACGCCAGGCAAGGCGTACAGAGCACTCCCTGCCCGCCTGATAGTATTCGAGTTTTAGCGAAACCCGCTGATTCCTGCGCAGCGTCACCCGGGTGCTTTTGTAACGTGCGGCGGCCTGGTCCCAGTCTTCCACCACCTTTTTGCCATCAAGGAAAAGCCGGAATCCGTCATCGCCCTCAACCCCGATTTCATATTCGCCCGCCTCCGGCGCAATCAGCGATCCTTCCCAGCGCGCAGAAAAATTAAACATGCTGTCGACTCCGCCCGGCGGTTCTTCCAGCGGCGGCCCCGGCCAATCGTGATCAACCACCGCATCCACCTCTTTGTCTTTGGGGGTGTCAAAATTAATCCCCGCAAAATACTGCACATCCAGCCCGTTCCGGCCGCCGGCCGTGCGAAGGCATGCCGAAGGAATGGCCCCTGCAGCGGGCTGTTCGACATGAATCATCGGGCGGGTAACGGGATGCACCAGGAAGGCCGGGCCAAACATGAACGCATCGCTGATATTCCGGGCCGCTGCATCATCCGGAAAATCAAATGGAAAGGCGCGGAGCATCGTATAGCCCTCGCTCGTCACCTTCCAGCTCTGGCTGTACAGGTACGGCATCAGGCGGTAGCGCAGATGCGTGATGTCGAGCAACGCCTGATACATTTCCGGATCCAGCTCCTTGAAGATGTAAGGTTCGCGCTCAATGTTGGTGCCGTGAACGCGAAAGATCGGATTAAACGCGCCGAACTGATACCAGCGCGCAAACAGTTCGCGATACGCCGCATTGCGCTCGCCGCCCGGAAAACCGCTCACGAAAAAGCCGCCGATATCCTGCGTCCACCATGGATTGCCCGACATCGTCACTTCCAGACCGCCGGCCATCTGGGCCTTGAGTGTTTCCCAGCTCGCCGTCGAATCGCCCGACCACGAAGCCGCCGCATTGCGCTGAGCGCCGGCCCAGGCTGAGCGGGTCAACGTAAAGACGCGTCGGTTGTTGACGGCGCGCTGGCCGTCATAGGTTCCTTTGGTTGTCATCAGCGTATAGGGATTCAGATAACGCGAAAAATCGCCCATGGTATTGCAGCCGAGGCTCTTGATATCGCGCGCGACCTCATCCGGATTGTGGCAGGCGCCGCCCACTTCGACCTCCGTGCCGTCCATCCAGAGCGCATCCACGCCCTTGTCGAGCAGACCGCTTTTGATGTGCTTGAAATAGATCGAGCGCCCTTTCTCGCTGAACGCATCATAGATGCGGGCCTTCTTCGAAATCCAGTGCAGCGGTTCAAAGCGCAGGCCGTATTGATCCAGCTCCCGCGCCAGAGCCGTATCATTCCCGACAGACGGCCAGATGGAAATCATCAGCTTCATGTTAAGGTCATGCACCGCCCTGGTCATAGCTTCCGGGTCGGGATAGCGTTCTTTGTTCCAGACCATGCCGCTCCAGTAGCCATCCCATTCGCCGCCCCAACTCCCGCCACCCCAGTACTGCCAATCCTGCACAATATAATCGAGCGGGAACTGCTCTTTGCGGAACGTCTCCGCCACTTCGACCAGCCGCTTCTGCGTCGTATAGCGTTCCTTGCTCATGAACAGACCAAGCGCCTGCTTCGGAAACATCGGAGCGTCACCCGTCAGGTCACGGTATCCGGCAACAACCTCATCAAGCGTGCCCCCCGCAAAGAAATAGTAATCGACTCCGCCCGGCGCACTCTCCGCCCACAGTCGCGCGCCGGCGGCATCATCCTTGAACTTCATAATGGAATAGGTGTCCCACATGATTCCATAGCGTTCGCTTGAAAGAATCATCGGAATCACAATCCCGAGATTGGTCTGGATCAGCTTTAGTTCCTGTCCGCGGCGATTGATCGACGCCGGCGCAGAATCGACATAGCCGAAGCCATACCAACCCTCGTCCGGCTTCAGCGTAAACGTATTGGCCACCTCATAGGTCGGCGCGCCGGAGATCTCCACCGCCTTAAGCTCCGATGGATGCTCCGTGCGTTCTTGCGTCAGCACCCGCCCGGCGGCATCCATGAAGGTCAGCGCGCCGGACTGCATATCCGCCCCTATCCGCAGGTGTTCGGAAACAATCGTGATCCGGCCGGCTGACTCTTCGATCTTAAACGGCATCGATTCCGGCCGCTTCACTACGACAATGCTGGGATGCTCCCAATAGTTTCGCCCCAGGTTTTCATTCACCCGAACCGTTGCCGGACCGTAAAAAATCACGTTCTTCGCATGATCGCCAATCCGGAGCTGTACGCCATTCTCCAAGCGGGTGTACCAGCCGGAACCATCCACCATTTTCAGGTGACCATTTTCATCCAGCCCCGACGGTGCAGCCCGCCCGCTCACACAGAATGCTAAAACCGCCATCACCCAGTAAAAACCACTGTTCACTGACCAAACTCCTCATGAAAATCCCGCGTCAGAACGACGCGTTGGGAATATCGGCGCCAACGCCGGATTTTTCCGGCCAACTTTTTTCAAAAGGTCGGGACCGCTCACCAAGCGGTCCGCCTTCCATTCAGCACGCCCCCTACGGCGTGCCTTTCAAAACTGATTCGCCTTCAGTAAGCCAGAGTTTGGCAATGACCCAATCGAACCAGACGCCGTCCCGGTTGTTGCCGATGCTTGCAATGCGATCAAGCCCGTCGGGCAGTCCGGCACGGATCATTTCGCGACCAATAGAAAACTCGGAAGAGGCGTCGTCACTAATCCCCATGTGATGCAGCGCCATGGCAAGGACGACATGATCCAGGGCCATCCGCGCCGGAGAGCGATCCGGACTGGACAGATTTCCTCTCGCCCATTTAGCCGCTTCGGCAAAGTGTCCGGCACGATATTCGCAGGCCGCAATTGCCCATACCCGCCACGCATTGATGAGGTTGTCCCAATCGGATTCCGTCGGCTGAAGGATGACCGATTTTTTCAGCATGTCCGCCAGCCGCTGAAGTTCATCAAGCATTGCATCGTCACACGGAAGGATCACACACATTTTAATGACGTGCTCCGCGGCAATCGGATTTTCGGTGGTCGAGAAATGCGCCAAAGTTTCGTGAATGTATCGATTATAGTTTTCCAGATCACCGGCAACCACCAGCGTCGGCGCCACGCAGATTAATCCGCGGGTGGCCTCATCGGTGAGGTCCGACTTATCCACCTGCACCGCACGCGCAAAACGAAGCATATGCTTGGAAGCTTTCTGCCATTCCCCCTGCATCAGCCGCCAATTCGCCAGATTCTGAAAAACCCTGCCGGCTTCAAGCGACGGTTTAATGACAGGAAGCTCGCAGGCGTCCACCAGCTGCTCCGCTTCCACATACCGGTTCCGCTGCAGCAGAACGGCCGCCATCGCAATATTTTCACGGGCTTCAGCTTCCATACGGAGCCGTGATTCGCTCTGTCGAACCGAATGCTCTCGCACCAGCAGCCAGCTCACCGCCGACAAACCGGCCATCAGGGTTGCCAGAACCGCACAAACCGAAACCACAAGTCCGCGATTCCGCCGGACCATTTTCTGAAAGCGATATCCTCGGCTCGGTGGTCGCGCTTCTATCGGTTCATGGTTCAGGTAGCGATGGATATCCTGAGCCAACGCATCCACTGTTTCATAGCGCCGTTCCCGGTCCTTCTCCAGCGCCTTCATCACGATCCAGTCCAGATCACCGAACTTTTCTGTCTGCAAGCGAACAGACGGACGAACCGGTTCCTGTTCCATCAGAATGCGGCGCATTTCATCAAGCCCGCCCTCAAGCAACTGCTTCAGGTCAAAAGGCGTACACCCCGTCATCAATTCATAAAGCAACGTTCCGAGACTGTAGATATCGCTGCGCGTGTCCAGATCCACGCCGCCCATACGGGCCTGCTCGGGGCTCATGTAGGTCGGAGTTCCGATGAACGGCTGCATGACCGTATTGCCCTCAGCCCCGCCAAGCACCCCTTTATGCATTGCCTTGGCGATCCCGAAATCAATCACGCGCGGACGCGGCGCCCTTGACTGAAAATCAACCAGCACATTGGACGGCTTGATATCCCGATGAATAATTCCCTTCTGATGCGCATGCTGGATGGCGCTGCACACCTGAATAAAAAGCTCCAGCCGCGGGCGGATCCCCAGATCATTCTCTCGGCAATAGCGCGTGATGGGAATGCCATCAACCAGCTCCATCACAAAAAACGGCCGCCCGGAATCGGTATCTCCGGCATCATATACATGCGCAATATTTGGATGATCCATCAGGGCCAGCGCCTGCCGCTCTGATTCAAACCGGGCGATCACGCTCTTCGAATCCATGCCCCGCCGGATCATCTTGAAAGCGACCAGCCGCCTCACCGGCGCCGACTGCTCCGCAACATAAACATTGCTGGAACCGCCTTCGCCAATCTTCCGGATCAGCCTATAGGGGCCAATCTGCTTTCCAATCTCTTCATCCACCGCTTCCGCATCGGCACGGGACAGGATCCCGTCGATCCCGTCCAGCGTTTCAGCCACTTCGGACGTTGTAACATGCGTCGGCGCATCTTCCGCAAAAAACGATTCCGACGCATCCAATGCGGAAAGCAATCGCTGCACTTGATGACGCACCGACAGATCATCGCCGCATGCGGTTTCAATATATGCCGCACGTTCAACCTCGGAATCGATTTCCATGGCCGCAAAAAAGATCTCGTCGGCATGCACCCTGGTTGAATCCGAATCATTCATCTCTTATTCCGCCACAGACCGGATATGATCGTAGAGCCATACGCGGGCACAGGTCCAATAACGACGAACGGAACGTTCACCCATTCCCAGCGCTGCAGCGATTTCCGGTTGCGTCATACCGCCGAAATATTTCATGACCACAATCTGAGCCCAATCCGGATGGAGCCGCTCCAGATGCGTCAGCGCCTCTTCCACCATCAGGATTTTTTCATCCGGTTCCACGCCGGCCATTTCTGAAATTTCAAGATTCATCCGCCGACGGGATCCACCGCGCTTCTGCCGGTTTTTGCGGCGCGCATGCTCAACCAGGATCCGGCGCATCGCGCGGGAGGCCGCCGCAAAAAATCCGGCGCGGGTTTCCCAGTTGCGATCTTCATCACGCACCATCCGCAACCACGCTTCATGCACAAGCGCCGTCGGTTGCAGCGTATGCTCTCCGGCCTCATTCGCCATGCGTGCACCGGCAAGTCGCCGGAGCTCGTTATAAACCAGCTCAAACAGCTCGTTTGGTGTCGAGCCATCGATCGGGATTAATGCTACGTTTTGATCACTCATGCCGCTCCTGTCAGCCTAGTCTGAACAGGAGACATATGCCATAATTGTTCATCGCCCGCAACAACGACTCTACCTCGCAAGTGCGTGGTAAGCCGGCTTGGGCTGATAATTGCGGTCAAAAAGCAGCGGATAGTCGGTCCGGCCCCGCACCGGAAATCCGTTCTTCCATGAATCTTCATCACAGATTCCCCAGAATGTCACACGCTCGATATCGCGCCGATGGGACCTGAAAATGTCGAAGAATGCCCTGTAGCGGGCGGCCTGCTGTTCAAGAACCTCCTGCGGAATACCCTCTTTGTATGGATTCAGTTCGTCCTGCAGTTCATAGCGCGTATTAATGTCGGCGCCGGTGTAGCCATAGGCCATCGGCAAGACACTCAGGTCGAGTTCGGTGATGTGCACCTTAACCTTGGCGGCCGCCAGCTTCTCGATCGATTCCTCAATTTCGTCCAGTCCAGGAGATTCCATGTGCCAGTGGCCCTGCATGCCGACGGCATCAATATGCACGCCCTTCTTTTTGAGAGGACGCACAATATTCCTGATCACAAAGTCCACCTTAACCGGATCCGTCATACCGTAGTCGTTATAAATCAGGATCGCCTTGGGATCGGCCTCATGCGCAAAACGGAAAGCGAGTTCGATATAATCCTCGCCGACAACCCGCAGCCAGGGCGAGTCACGAAAAAAGGCTTCCGGCTTTTTGCGGGGCGTTCCGTCCGGATTCGGCGGCTGGTCGGGATCATCCACCATGCGGACATCCACCGCCTCGTTGACCACATCCCAGTATTTCACATGCCCCTTGTAACGCTTCACCACCTTGCGAATATGATCGCGAAGATTTTCAATGCCTTCATCCCGCGAAAGCGGCTTTCCGGACGCATCCTCAAAGAACCAGCGAGGCGTCTGCGAGTGCCAGACCAGCACATGGCCGACCACCGCCAGATCCATCTGCTTCGCCATTTTCACAAACCGGTCGGCCTGGTCAAAAGTGAATCGTCCACGCTCCGGCTGCAGCGATGCCGGCTTCATCAGGTTTTCCGAAGTAACGCAGTTAAACTCTTTTTCCAGCAGGTGCAGGGCCTTCTCGGCCTGGTCTGATGACTGAAGGACATACCGTTCCCCGACGGCGGCACCGATCAGAAACTGGTCCTTGTATGCATCTTTCAGCAAAGTCTCCTGCCCGGCCAACGCCGCGCAAAGAAACAGCGCAAAAAACATCAGAAGCAACGCAGACCGCCTCCATTTAAGCATCCGGAATTTCATAGTGATCCTCCTTCTGGCCCGTCCGATTCCGCTCCGCGGGAATGCCTTCGGCGAGCCAGCTCATCGCCGATCGTATAGTTCAGCTCCTTTGATATCGGATAGAACAAAAGAATACCCATGGCCGCAATAATGAAAACTGCCGGCACAATGGACGCCGTTACGCAGACGCCCTTAACAGCTTCCGCCGTCTGTACCACCCCATCGCCGCTGTCATATCCATACAGTCCAAGAATGGTCGCCTGAATCTTTCCGCCGATCCCCAGACCAAACTTGAGCGCAAAAACCACGCCCGCAAACGTGAATCCGGTGGCCCGGCGACCGGTCTTCCATTCACTGAAATCGGCCGTATCGGCAATCATCGACCAAAGCAACGGCACGGAAGGACCATATGCCAGCCCCCATAAGGCGCTCTGCCACATCATCGAACGAATCCCGGTTTCCGGAACAAAGTAGAGCCACAGCGTAATGACTGCGGTAACCGACAGGGAACCGATAAAGACACCCCGCTTGCCCAGGGCCGTCGACAGCGGCTTTGAGAAAAGAACGCCGAGAAACATGGTAAAGGTTCCGAGCATTCCGGAAAGCCCGTACACCACGCTGGCGACATTGGAATGATCCGGCTTGATCAGATACCCGAACGCATCAAGAACCTTCTCAAATCCTGCAGGTTCCACGCCTTCAATACGCTGCAATCCCATGCCGCCGACAAAATCCGCCAAGGACTGCTGATTGGCAAAGTGCTCCATGAAGACAGGCATGGTGCCTCCGCGCACCACGAGCATGATGAATATCATCAACGTGGCGCAGAACAGAATCACCCACGGCTTGTTTTTGAAGGTATCGATCATATCCTGACGGGCGGATGATTGCTGTTGCGGATCCGGAGTCACTCGCTCCCGGACCGCAAAGAAACAGATGACAAAAAGGAAGATGGTCGCGACCGCAAAAATGCCCATGGTGATTGACCAGCCTTTTGCATCATCCCCGTTGCCGAACTTATCGACCAGCGGCAGCGTCATTCCCTGAACAACCAGCGTAATGAGCGTTGTACAGACAAAACGGTAGGTTGAAAGACTCGTCCGCTCATCAATGTCGCCGGTCATGACCCCGTTCAGCGCGCAGTACGGCACGTTATTCACCGTGTAAACCGCCATCAGCAGAAAATACATGAGATAGGCATAGATCATCTGTCCGGAGGGCGCCCAGCCGGGACTCGTAAAAGTCAGCCAGAAAACGCCGGCAAACGGAAGCGCCGACCAGACCAGCCAGGGCCGGAAGCGTCCCCATCTTGTTTTGGTGCGGTCGGCAATGAATCCCATGGCCGGATCGGTAACGGCGTCAAAAAAGCGTCCGATCAGAAACAGGTTTGAAGCTGCGGCGGCGCTCAGCCCCATGATTTTTGTAAAGAAGACAAACTGATACGCCATCAGTACCTGGAAAACCAGATTCGCGGCACCATCGCCGAGGCTGTAGCCGATCTTTTCCCGTATTGACAGCTTTTGATGAAAATGACCCATTTTTCCCTTAGCTTCCGATTTCCGCCCGGCGGACGGGTTAATTTGATGCCTCCGATGAATGCAGACTTTCGCATCCCCCGCCCTTGTCCGGCTCACGAGTGCCGCCGCCATCGATGGGACGAATCGTTCCGTCTTCATTATGGTGGAGTTCGCAGACCTTGACGCTCCGCAGCCACGTTCTCCCGCCGGAAGGAACACAATCATGATAGAAGAGATACCACTGCCCCCGGAACTCCACAATTGAATGGTGCGTTGTCCAGCCAACCACCGGCGTCAGGACGGTTCCCTGAAAAGTAAACGGCCCGTACGGATTATCCCCGATCGCATAACACAGCTTCTGCGTGTTACCGGTGGAATATGAAAAATAATACATCCCCTGATATTTGTGAATCCAGGAGGCTTCAAAGAAACGGCGTTCATGATCGCCGGCCGTCAGGGGATTCCCGTCTTCATCCAGAATGATCACCGCCCGGGGCGTTTCGGCAAGACCGAGCATATCGTCGCCCAGCCGGGCAATCCGCGCCGGCAACGCCGGGGCTTCATCTGCCGGCTCATGGCCGGTATCCATCCGCATGTTCTCCCGGTAATTCTGAAGCTGCCCCCCCCACAGTCCACCGAAATACATATAATGCACGCCGTCATCATCGCAGAACACACAGGGATCAATCGAATAGGTTCCTTCCATGGGCCGGGCCTCAGGAATAAACGGCCCCTCGGGCCGATCACTCGTCGCCACCCCGATCCGGAAAACGCCACAGGGATCCTTGGCCGGGAAATAGAGATAGTAACGCCCATTCCTGAATGCGCAGTCGCAGTCCCACATCTGCCGTTCAGCCCATGGCACATCTTCCACGTCCAGGACCACGCCGTGATCCGTCACGGCGCCGTCAACATAATCCATAGAGAAAACGTGATAATCCCGCATGTCAAAATGGTCGCCGTTATCATTTTCCGGGACCCCGGAATCCACATCATGCGACGGATAAATGTAGAGCTTCTGATTAAACACATGAACCGATGGATCTGCGGTGTATATGTGCGGCGCAAGATACCTAGCTGTTTTCATCCATCCACTCTCAATTTCTATTAATTCCTATCAAAACGGCAGAATATCCAATGCAGGCCGAAACAGTCCGGCAGGCATCCCCATGCGATAAAACCTCACCGCCACGGCCATCCGCAGAACACAATATGCATGATCTGAAAACCAAAAACAATAGGGTCTCATGAATTCACAATCCCGTTTTTTGAAACGTCTCAAAAGAGCAGTTCCAAAACGTTGACATTTCTTTACCCGATGCTTATACGGGTAAAAAAGGACGGCTGTATCTCCATGATTAAACGTAAACACATCATGTTGCTGCTCGAATGGTACGATTACCGCATTCATCGCGGCGTGGCAAAAGTTGCCAGAGAGGCGGGATGGCAGCTGAACTGCCCGAAAGATCCGGTCACAAATGAAGGTTTTCTGAAAGAGTGGAAAGGCGACGGATGCATCGCGTTGCTTCAATGCCGGGAGACCCTTGAATATTTCAGAACCCACAAAATCCCGCTGGTTGACCTCGGCCTTGGCGAACATCAGCTGCCGATCCCCCGCGTGGTCACCGACAACCGAAAAATCGGCAAGCTGGCCGCCGAACATTTCAGGGATCACGGCTATCGCGAAGTATTCGCACTCGGCCCCGGAAATATTCCCATGTACCGGGAGCGGCTCGATGCGCTCATCGAAAGCATGGAAGAGGACGGCGGAAAGGTCACGGTTCTTTCAACGGCCGAAATCATGCAGCCGGATGTGATCCGCGAGCTGGAATCAATCATCCGGCAACGCGGCCAGCGACTTAAAAACCAGTCACTTGGTTTCTTTGCTTATCAGGATAACATGGCTGCGGAAATGATCTCCCTATGCCTGCAGAATGAGCTGCTTGTTCCTGAAAACATGGCCGTCCTCGGCGTGGACAACGATGACCTGATCAATGACGGACTCACCGTCGGCCTCAGCAGTATCGATAGCGACCAGGAAGGTCTGGGCCGGCGCGCCGCCCTGCTGTTGCGCGACATGCTTGAAAATCCACAGCATAAATCCGGCGCAAAAATTATCCGGCATTCGCCGCGCGACGTCGAGGTCCGGCGCAGCACCGACTGCTATGCCGTACGCAATCCTCTCGTCTCCGAAGCATTGCACTGGATTCAGCTCAACTTTCACAAAGGCATTCAGGCTTCCGATGTCGCCGAAGCCATGGGGGTCACGCAGCAGGGACTCCAAAAGGCGTTTTCAGCCAACTATTCCCGCTCACCTGGACAGGAAATTCGCTACCAACGCATACAGACCGTTGCCCATTTGCTGAGCTCAACCAGAGCCCGCCTGGAAGATATTGCATCCAACTGCGGCTACACCTCCGTAGACACACTCATCTGCAATTTCCGGACAGAATACGGGGTGACTCCCGGAAAATACCGAAAACAGAAACACTCGAATCGGCTTAAATGAGCAAAAATGCGATATCTTCAAACTCAGCGAATGTGAAATGGCTTTAATGAACCGCGCGGATAAAGGCCCGAGGAAGACCTGTAATGTCTGAAGGCAGTCGGTTGGTCTGCCATGTAACGGAGGCCGTGAGATTTGTAAATTCCGCCCAGAATTCCAGATTGGTTGAATATTCTATCGCATAGCTGGTGCCGCTTTCCCCGCAAAAGAGGTATTGCAGATTCCCTTCAATACCGACTTCTGAATCCGACTCATCAGCCGAAACAAGCACCTGAACCATGCTGAGCGAGCCGGAAAAACTAAATATAAACTGCGATGGACCACTGAAACCGTCCTTGGGTGTGAAGCGCGTGCGGTATGACCAACAGAAAAATCATCGGCCGGCGAATCGGGATTCAGTCCGCAAAACTCTTCAAGCCAATCAGGCAGCAGGCCATCGCCGTCCGTATCCCGGTTGGCGATCCGTGAAACAGTCGGATATTCCTCCCTGCCGCCAACATCCTCCTGCGAATTTGGCAGGCAGGGCGAACCCCCATAATCATCCAACCCGGCCCCCAGGCAAGGATCGCCACCCATTCGCCATCGCAGACCACCGCCTGCCGAAGAAAATCCCCGGTCGGTTTTGCAGAGCCGAGATAGTGCAAGTCGCCCATGAGCTCATCAAAACGCCCGTTTTCTGCCGTGGGCATAATCATGGTTTCGATGTTCATGCGGGCACTCCTTGTTGCGAAATCCATCTTCTCCCATTCCGGGTTGATCGTTTTCATCCTGCCGACAAGAGCGGATGGGACGGGATTTTTTACATAAAAGTGAAGCTGCTTGTATTGGGCGACTTGGGCGTAATCAGAAAATGTCCCTGCCATAAAAATCTACGTAGAACCTTTTCACTTGAACTCCAGGATTCGCCCCCACATCATGTGCTTGTTTTTTAAACGTATACCTCGAAAGGGTGCCTCACGATGAAGCGTTTATATGATGGATTCTTTTGTATTCTACTCAGCCTCATGCTGCTTAGCCTCAGCAATCCGGCGTACGCCGATCTTGATCTTGGAAATATATGGGCCCTGGGCGACTCGATTACCTGGGGTGCCTCCGATTCCGGCGGATATCGCGATCCGCTGTACACCAATCTGACCGGAAAAGGTTACTCTTTCCAGTTTGTGGGAACACGCAGTGATAATTCGACCACACGGCTGAGCAATGCCGTCCAGCAATGGCATGATGGATGGAGCGCATACGGCATCGCCGACTTCAGCTATGTCAACAGCAGCGGGACCCCGTACAACTACAGTGGACTCTATGATCAGGTAACCGGATGGTATAATTCGCTGTCGCAAAAGCCGGATATGACGCTCCTGATGATCGGCATTAACGACCTCAATCAGAGATATGATGAAGAAGGCGCGCCGGAACGGCTCGACCTGCTGATGACGCGCCTCCTAGATCTGAACCCTGATATGGAAATTCTGGTTTCGACGCTGCCGGATGCGGACTCAAACAATACCTACCGCCATAACCCGCCGAACAACGACCTCAGCGCCGCAATCGTCGACTACAATACCGCAATGGCCGGAATCGTTGCAACCCGCAGGGCAGCCGGCGAGCACATTACCCTGGTAGACATGCATGCCGGACTGACGCTGACCGATCTATCCGACGGCCTGCACCCAAACGCCGCAGGTTATGACAAAATGGCGGCCATATGGACCGACGCCATTGTGAGCATACCGGAACCCTCTTCCATCAACCTGATCGCTCTTTTCGGAGGAGGGATTTTTCTCGCGCGCAGCAGTCGCAAAGCGAATCACTAATCAAAAACCCGGATAATTCAGGGGTGAACAGGATCGTTCATCCCGATTCTTTTCATCCTCACGAAAACCCGGACTTGAAACCCCCGCTCCGCTTTCGTAATTTTTGCGGCTCAATTTTGTAATCATTTAGCAGGTATTTCGCCTGCTGCAAGTAAGAAGGAGAGATGTAAATGGCTGAAGAAACCATGCAATTCAAAACCGAACTGGAGCAACTGCTCCACCTCATCACCCACTCACTCTATTCCCATCGCGAGGTTTTCCTGCGCGAACTGATTTCCAACGCATGCGATGCGATCGATAAGGTCCGCTTCGAAGGCCTGACCGACACCGCACTGCTCGACGGAGATTCCGATTGGAAGATCACGCTTAAGGCCGACAAGGAAACGCAGACCCTGACCATATCCGATAACGGTATCGGGATGTCGCGCGACGCAGTCATCGAAAATCTCGGCACGATCGCCCACTCCGGCACCAAAGCCTTCCTGGCACGCGCCAAAGAGATGGATCTAAAGGAAAACCCGGAACTGATCGGTCAGTTCGGGGTAGGATTCTACGCCTCTTTCATGGTGGCTGACGAAGTGACCGTGATCACCAAGGCGCATGGCGAGGAAGCGGTAAAGTGGATATCCAGCGGTACTGGCTCCTTCACACTCGACGAAGCCGAAAAGGAAAACCGCGGCACAGATATTATCCTGCACCTCAAGGAGGAGGCCAAAGAGTATCTCGAAGAGTGGGAACTGCGCTCTGTCGTTAAAAAGTTTTCTGATTTCGTCGAGCATCCGATCGTTCTGCTCTCGACCAAAAAGGATGGAGAAACCGAGGTTGAGGAAGAAAAGGAAGAACAGCTGAACTCCCAGAAAGCCATCTGGTTGCGCCCGAAAGACGAAATCTCGGACGAGGAGTACGGCGAATTCTACAAACACATTTCGCACGACACCAACTTCCCGGCCGAAACCATTCACTACAACGCCGAAGGTGCCATCGAATTCAAGGCCCTGCTCTTTATTCCGGAGCACAAGCCGTTCGACATGATGATGAACAACGACCCGAAGTCGCACCTGAATCTCTATGTTCAGCGCGTCTTTATCGGCAATGACTTTGAGCATCTACTGCCGGGCTACCTGCGTTTCGTCAAGGGCGTTGTCGACTCCTCCGACCTGCCGCTCAACGTTTCGCGCGAAATCCTGCAGGATAATCCGCAGTTGGACAAGATTCGCAAGAATCTTGTCACCCGCATCCTGAAGACCCTCGCGAACATGAAGAAGAAGGATTACAAGGAGTTTGAAATCTTCCACAAAAACTTCAGTGCCATTCTTAAGGAAGGCCTGCAGACCGACTGGGAAAACCGCGAAAAAATAGCCGACCTGCTGCTGTTCGAAACCACCGCCAAGGAAGCCGGTGAAAAGACCTGCCTTGCCGACTATGTTGAAAACATGCCGGAAGGTCAGGAAGAGATTTTCTATCTCGCCGGTGAGAGCCGCAAGGCTATTGAGAATGCACCGTATCTCGAAGGATTCAAAGCGGATGGACGGGAAGTCCTGCTGATGACCGACCCGATCGACGACTTTGTGATTCCTCAGCTGATGGAATACAAGGGCAAGCGCCTCAAAGCGGTCAACAAGGGCGACCGGAACGAAGACAAGGAAAAGCTCAAGGAAGAGGAGAAGCAGTTTGAAGGTCTGATCGGCTATGCGAAAGAACTGCTCGACGGCGTCAAGGAGGTCAAGCTGACGACACGTCTCAAGGATTCCGCCGCCTGTCTCGTGGGTGACGAATATTCCATGAGCCCGCACATTGAGGAAATGATGCGCCGCATGGGACAGGATATTCCAAAACGCGAAAGCATTCTGGAACTCAATCCAGAGCATCCGGTCGTCAAAAAACTGCAGGCACTCTATGATGCCGACGCAAACGATCCGAAAGCAGAAACCCTGACC
>JAFGVP010000013.1 GCA_016937945.1 Pontiellaceae bacterium
CACAAGATCCACGGCCAGCAGATCGAGATACAACCGGTCCGGCGGGTGGATCTGGCCGCAGGCACGGTGAAACGCAGGGTTGGCATAAATCAGTTCGGAGGGAAGGATTGCTTCAGAAAGCAGCTGCTGGCTGCCATGCAGGTCGGCCAGCAATTCGTTCAGCAGACGGGCGCGCTGAATGAGTCCTTCTGAAATCAGATCCCACTCGTCCGGCGAAATAATCAGGGGCATCGGATCGAGTTCCCATGGCCGATTCTGGCTGCCGGGATCATCGAACGTATTGTAGGTCATTCCGTTCTGGCGAATAATCCGCTGAGCCCGCTGCCATCGAAGATGAATGTTTTCCGATCCGTATGCGTCAAACCGCTCCAGCATGGTCATCCAATGGGGACGCACGGTGCCGTCTGCTGTTTTCATTTCAGGATAGGCCCCGGCAGACGGGGCATACTGTTCGATCAATTGCTGCATGTCGTCCTCTTTTTATGCCCGTCGGAGGTCCAGAGTAACCATCGAATCGATGTCATGTTCCAGTCGGCGCGCCAGCATGGGGCCCGGCGTATGTCCGAACGGTTTAAATCGTTCAGCCCGCCTTGTTTCGGCTTCAAGTGCATTAATCGGAAATACTTCATGGCTTCTTCCTCCTGGGTGGCTCACGAAATAGGTGCAGCCTCCGATGGCGTGTGCGTTGTAGATATCAAGAAGGTCGAAAACAAGCGGGGCATGGGGCGGAATCGTCGGGTGCAGGCAGCTGGGAGGCTGCCACGCCCGGTAGCGGACGCCCGCCACAAATTCGCCGGTTTTTCCTGTAGGAGTGAGAGGGATTTCTATCCCGTTGACAGCGATGCTCTGCCGCTTCGAATCCATTCCGGTGACATGGACCTGCAGTCGCTCAAGGGACGAGTCTACATAACGGACGGTACCGCCGGCGCCGGCCTCTTCGCCAAGAACCAGCCATGGTTCGATGGCCCGCCGCAATTCGATCGTCACTTCGTCATACTGCACGGTTCCGATAATGGGGAAACGAAACTCATAATGTGTTTCGAACCATTCCTGCCGGAAGGGGAAGCCTGCCTTGTTCAGATCGTTGATCACCGTGGAAAAGTCGTCCGATACAAAGTGCGGAAGCAGAAAGCGGTCGTGCAGTCCGGAACCCCAGCGGGTAAGCGGTTCACGATAGGGATTATTCCAGAAATGAGCAATCAGGGCACGCAGCAGCAACTGCTGGGTAAGGCTCATGCGGGCATGCGGCGGCATTTCAAATCCGCGGAACTCAACGAGTCCGAGGCGCCCGGTCGTACTGTCCGGAGAATAAAGTTTATCAATGCAGAATTCGGCCCGGTGGGTATTTCCTGTCAGGTCGGTCAGCAGATGGCGGAATACGCGATCTACCAGCCACGGAGGTAATTCATTTCCGCCCGGATCCGGAATCTGCCGGAAGGCGATCTCCATTTCGTAGGCAGCTTCCGGGCGCCCTTCATCCATCCGTGGCGCCTGCGAGGTCGGTCCGATGAACAGTCCGCTGAACAGATAGCTGAGCGATGGATGGTTGTTCCAATATCCGATCAGGGATTTAAGGAGGTCCGGTCGGCGCAGGAACGGCGAGTCCGCCGGCGTCGCACCGCCCACGACCACATGGTTGCCTCCGCAGGTTCCCGTGTGGCGGCCGTCGAGCTGGAATTTATCGGTCCGAAGCAGCCACTGACGGGCTTCTTCGTAAAGCACGTGGGTGTTGTTCACCATCTCCCACCAGGAATGGGCCGGCTGGATGTTAACCTCAATGACGCCGGGGTCCGGCGTAACCTTCATGTTTTCGATGCGCGGATCATGTGGAGGAGTGTAGCCTTCCAGCAACACGGGCATTCCGGTTGCCGCTGCGGCAGCTTCCACGGCACTGACCAGATCCAGATAATCTTCGATCGTGGAGAGCGGCGGCATGAAGACATAAAGCCGGCCTCTCCGGGCTTCCACACAGAGCGCGGTCCGAACCACCCACTCGGCGGATTCGTTGATTTTTGGCCATTGGTCTGCCTCTTTCGCTTTTCTTTCGGTCGGTGGCTTGTTCGCCTGCTGGCGTACGCGCGGTGCCGGTGGCGGAAGCGGGTTTCGGAAGGCCGAAGGATCATCCGGCATGAGTACCTGTCGGTCATCGGGGTGAACCCAGGGGAGCCGTTCCAGCGGCAGGCGGAGGCCCAGCGGCGAATCACCGGGAATCACGAAAAGGTGCTTGCTGCGGAGCATCCAGAGTCCGCTGTGCCAGGTCGGGCCATCCTTGTCGTAGATACGGCGCTGAATGGGCAGTACGTATCCGATCGGGTTTTCAAGTCCCTGCCGGAAGAGTCGCAGCAGCTTTTCCCGTTCGCGGGCATCGTCCAGCTTGCAGTCAAACGGATCAATATTCAGCGGTAGATCCTCTTCCCTCAGTGAAAACCGGATGGGGTCTTCAAATGCCGGGGCAATGTAGCGGTCCGGTACATTGAGCTGCCGCGTGATCTCTTCCGTAAGCAGCCTGGCCTGTTCATGCCCGTATCCGTAGTCCTTTTCCTCGCAGGCGATCAGCTCTTCGCTGTGCCAAATGGGATGGCCGTCCCTGCGCCAGTAGAGTCCGATGGCCCAGCGGGGGAGCGGTTCTCCCGGGTACCATTTGCCCTGTCCAAAATGGAGCAGTCCGCCGGGAGCGAAACGATCGCGAAGGCGCCGGATCAGTTTTTCAGAAATTGTTTTTTTTGTTGGTCCCGTGGCGGCGCCGTTCCACTCTTCACCCTCCATGTCCGTTGCTGAGACGAAAGTGGGCTCGCCGCCCATGCTGAGGCGGACATCGCCCTCCTGCAGCGCACGGTCAACCTGATCGCCGAGATTCAGGATCGCCTGCCATTGACCATCGCTGTAAGGCTTGGTTACCCGCGGATCTTCATGCATCCGGGTGACGTTCATCTCTACATCAAAATCAACCTTGCACGGCGACAGTGCACCTTCGATCGGTGCCGCTCCGAGTGCTTCGGAGGACGCTGTCAGCGGGATATGCCCTTCGCCGCAGAAAAGTCCGCTGGTGGCATCGAGTCCGACCCATCCGGCACCCGGAAGATACACTTCACACCAGGCATGCAGATCGCAGACATCCTTGGAAACTCCGGCTGGCGCATCCGGATCGACCGGTTTTTCATCGGCAACGAGCTGGATGGAATAGCCTGAGACAAAACGGGCCGCGAGTCCTTTACTGCGAAACAGGTGTACCAGCAGCCACGCAAAGTCGCGGCAGCTGCCTTCGCCTCTGGAGAGTGTTTCTTCCGGCGAATAAACCCCCGGATCCATACGCAGGGTATAGTTCAGCCGTTTGTTGACCAGCTGGTTAACGTGGGACAGAAAGTCGATGATGCCGCGTTCCGATGCATCGATTTCATCCAGCAGTGCCGAAAAAAGCGGTTCCGTCGGAAGTGGTTCAAGGTAGTGGTCCAGCTCCCGGCGCAGAGACGGTGCATAGTCAAACGGATAGTTTTCCGCATATTTTTCGAGGAAAAAGTCAAACGGGTTGATCGGCTTCAGTTCTGCCACCAGATCGACTTGCACCACGAACTCTTCGGTGGTTTCCGGAAAGACAAGCCGGGCCTGATGGTTGTTTTGCGGATCCTGAACCCAGTTGATGAAGTGTTCTTTCGGTAGGATTTTCAGCGAATAACTGACAATCGGCGTCCGGCAGTGCGGAGTGGGGCGAAGACGGATGAGTTGCGCATCCAGCTGGACGGGCCGGTCGTAGTGATAGTGGGTCGTATGATGAAGCGCGACGCGAATAGCCATGGGCTTACTCTCCGTGCTGCAACTGCGGCTCGGGATTGAAGGTGCTGAATATGGAATTATTGATGCCGTTGAGCTTGATCTGAAGGTCATCAATGAATTCGTGCAACCCGAAATTAATGATGGATTCCGGTGACATTTCCTTAATGTGCATGAGCAGTTGCTGAAGGAGTTCATGCGGCGCTTGCGGGAGGTCGTCGGTAATTCGGTACAGGCTGTTCAGGGCCTGCCGCAGGCAGAACAGGATAGAGCGGGGGAAGCCTCGGTCGAGTACAATGAGGCGGATAACCTGATGAGGGTCAATCAGTCCATAGTTGCGGGAATAAATCTCCGTTGCATCCAGCGATTGCAGCATCGCCCCCCATTGTAGGTCGTCCAGCGTGGTTCCGACATCGCTGGACTGCGGAAGCAGATAGAAATATTTTACATTCAGCAGGCGGGACGTTTTATCTGCCCGTTCCAGATATTCGCCGGTGCGCCAGAAGTGGTAGCCCTGTCCGCGTTCCATCGTCTCAGACACAATGCCGGATATGTGCATGTCCGCATGCTTGATTTCGCGGCAAAGCTCAAATACGCGGGAGTGGAAATGCGCTTTTTCGCGGGTAGCTTCAGGAACCATTTTCCCCAGCGTATTAAGCTCTTCGAACAGATCCGGAGGCAGGATTTCGCGCAGTCCTCTTGCATTATCCCTTGCCGTGCTCAGGCAACGCGCGATGGAGTTCGGATATTCCGGATTAAACATCAGGAAATGCATGACATTTTCGCGGGAGGCTTCGCCATAGCGGGCCTTGAAGATCGGCATATCGCCAGTAATTTCGACCAGCGGCGACCACTGTTCCTCTCCGTTGCCGGTCAGGTCGAGGTTCATATAATAACTGGCCTCAAGAAACCGGGCGGTGTTCGATGCCCGTTCAACATATCGGGCGGTCCAATAGATGGTGTCAGCGACGCGACTTAACATGATGCCGCCTCCATTCCGGTTTCAAGGTCAACGACCCAGGTGTCCTTGGTGCCGCCTCCCTGTGAGGAGTTTACAACCAGAGACCCTTTTTTCAATGCAACGCGGGTCAATCCGCCCGGCAATACATAGGAGTCGTCCCCGCGATGCAGGATGAACGGGCGCAGGTCGACATGACGTCCTTCAAAATGATCATCCACCAGAACCGGAGCCCTTGACAGGGTGAGCGTCGGTTGCGAAATATAGTTTCTCGGGTTTTCGCGGAGTACCTTGACGAACGCATTACGCTCTTTTTCGGTGGAGCGGGGGCCGATCAGGATGCCGTAACCGCCGGATTCACTGGCGGGTTTAACCACGAGTTCTTCCAGATTGTCGAGCGTGTATTCAAGGGCCTTTTCATCATAGCAAAGATGGGTCGGGACATTCGGCAGGAGCGGTTCTTCGCCCAGATAGTACCGGATCATGTCCGGCACGAAGGCGTAGACCACCTTATCGTCTGCAACACCGGTTCCCGGCGCATTGGCCAACGTGAGCCGGCCTTCACGATATGCCGTCATTAGGCCGCGACAGCCGAGTGCGGAATCGGGCCGAAATACCTCCGGGTCGATGAAGTCGTCATCAATACGCCGGTAAATGACATCGATGCGCTTAAGTCCATTCGTTGTTTTGGCGCAGACATATTTCCCGTCATAGACCAGATCGCGTCCCTCAACCAGCTGGGCTCCCATCTGACGGGCGAGGAAGGCATGTTCGAAGTAGGCCGAATTATACATTCCCGGCGTCAGCACGGCTACGGTCGGATTTTCCATGCCTTCAGGGGCGAGATAATGCAGCATTTTATTCAACTGATCCGGGTAGTCTACGACGCGTCGGACCTGACTGCGGTGAAATACCTCCGGAAAGTTCCGCTTCATCAGGACCCGGTTCAATAGGACGTAAGAGACCCCCGACGGGACGCGCAGGTTGTCTTCAAGTACGAAGAATGTGCCGTTTTCGTCCCGCACCAGATCGGTGCCCGTGATATGAGCCCAGACGCCTTTGGGCGGATTAAGATCCTGACACTGGGGGAGGTAACCTTTGGACGACGTGAACAGCCACTCCGGAATCACGCCGTCGGCAATAATCTCTCGTCTGTGGTAAATGTCGTCGATAAACCGGTTAACGGCCTGAATCCGCTGCTTCAATCCGGCTTCAACGGCATTCCATTCCGTGCCGTTTATGATTCGGGGCACAATATCGAACGGAATCGTTCGCTCTGTGCCGGCTTGATCCCCATACACATTAAACGTGATGCCCATGTTATGCATCGCCGTTTCACTGGCGTCCTGCCGCTTTCGCAGGTCTCCTTCCGGCAGTCTCTCGATGGCTTCAACAAGCAGACGTGCATCGTTACGTGCGGTCCCTTGATTATCAAACAGCTCATCGAAAAAATTGCCGCTGTCATATTCTTTAAAATCCATGTTACATCCTGAGCATGGAATGTGCCATATCCTTTGGGCTCGTTGCGTATAATTTGGGCGTTCGAGACGCAACTGTTGCTATATGAATATTTAATGCATGAAAATGTTATAAACCATGTGTCGGAGTTATTTGGTATTAGGATTCATAAATGTATGCTGAATGGTTTGTGTTTACAAATATGTCCATATTGTGGTGTTTTGTTCGCAGGTTTATGCCAATTCAATTATATGTCCGATGAAGCTTTTCGTTGTAGCTCTTTCCTGAAGTTGGCCGGAGAGGTTGCGGCGATTCGCTTGATCGGCGAATAGAAGGTCGGGCCGCTGCCGAGACCGCATGCGGTGATGAGGGATTCCATGGTTTTCTTTGGATTCAGTTTCATGATTTTCCGGGCCTGCAATGGCCGTGCATGGAAACCATCGCGATGACTGGTATTCGCTCACCGTTCGGTCCGGCCGGCTGCGTCTCTATCCGCAATGCTTCAGTGGTCCGCTTAACCCGTTCTCTGGCCTTCTCCTGCAGAAGTTTCCTGCCCGTTGTTTCAGGGTGACGACGGTCGTCGAGAGCTCGAAGGCGTTGAGTTTTGCGATGAAGCCGGCCGCCTGATCGTTGCCGGATAAACCTATGCGTTGCTGGGAATGAGATGGGGGGAGGCGGGGTATGAGCTGGTTTATTCCGACTGCAAAGGATTCGATATCGTTAGCGGTTGTCCCTCCGGTGCCATATGGTCATTTTAATTTCGACTCCTGTTCTTCTGGAACAGCCGGTAATGTCCGAGGTGGATATACGAAACGGGTTTTCCTGAATCAGAATAGAACGAGCTCCTTGATGTTCAGTTTGATTATTCACGGTGTTTTGTTGTGATTGCATGTCTTCTGCCAGGTATACATCCAGAAAAAAGAGAAGGGGATTATCCCTTTTCGAGGGAAGCCATTACGGATGAAAAAGCAAGTGAATCAATTAAACGATCGATACTCCCGGTTTCCAAAACTGCCGAAATTCCGGGAAAGGTGGTTCAGCAGATGAAAGTCAACCCCGAGTGGGTGACCGTTGGAAGGTCTGGTTTCCGGATTCTCGAAATGCTTAAACCGTGCGCGTATCGAGCCGGTACGATACATTCCGGAATCGAATGAGTGTACATAGGGATTAAAGGCGATTAGATATGAAATACACGACATATAGAATGAGCTTACTACGGGTGATACTGGCAGGAATGATCCTGCTCGGTTCCGGTATCTGCAGGGGAATGGCTGAAGCTGAAGGCTGGGCGCTGGCTGAAAAAATTGTGGCCGAAATCCATCCGCCGGTTTTTCCGGATCGCGATTTTCCGATTACCGATTTCGGTGCGAAAGGAAATGGCGACAAGGACTGCACCAAAGCCTTTCATGATGCAATTGATGCCTGTCACGCCGCCGGCGGTGGACGCGTGGTCGTGCCGCAGGGTACGTATCTGACCGGTGCCATTCATCTGAAGAGCAATGTGAATCTTTATCTCGAGCAAGGGGCATTGATCAGTTTCTTTACAAATACCGAGGATTATCTTCCGTTGGTCTATACCCGTTTCGAAGGAACCGAGTGCATGAATTTTTCTCCGCTGATTTATGCATTTGATCAGGAAAATATTGCGATTACGGGGCAGGGAACACTGGATGGCAACGGCGATAATACCAACTGGTGGCGTTGGAAATGGACGGCCCGGTCCGACATACAGGCGTTGGGGCAGATGGGGGATTCCGGCGTGCCCGTAAAGGATCGCCGATTCGGCCATGGATATAAACTGCGCCCGGTGATGATTCAGCCCTATCAGTGTAAAAATATTCTTATCGAAGGCGTTACCATCAAAAACAGTCCGATGTGGCATATTAATCCGGTGCTGAGCGAAAACATTACCGTGCGTGATGTCACGATTGTGGGGCACGGACCGAATAATGACGGCTGTAATCCGGAATGCTGCCGGAATGTGCTGATTGAGGGCTGTCACTTTGATACCGGCGATGACTGCATCGCCATCAAGTCAGGGCGAAACGATGACGGACGTCGCGTCGGCGTGGCGTCGGAAAACATCATTATCCGAAACTGCATGATGAAAGACGGGCACGGAGGCGTCGTAATCGGCAGCGAGATTTCCGGCGGCGCCCGCAATATTTTTGCGGAAGACTGCATCATGGACAGCCCGAATCTGGAACGCGGCCTGCGCATTAAGACCAATTCGCGGCGCGGCGGCGTGGTGGAAAACATTTTCATGCGCAATGTGGTTATGCGCGAAGTCGGCGAGGCGGCGCTGCGGATAAATTATCACTATGGAGAGGGCGATAACGGCACGTTTCCCCCGACGGTCCGGAATGTTTTCATGACCAATGTCCGGTGTTTTAAGAGCAAGTATCCATGGCTGATTCAGGGATACGAGCACAATAAAATCAGCCATGTTGTCCTCAAAGGATGTACGTTTGAAAACACGCAGAAAGAGGGCGTTACGGAAGGCATTGAGGATTTTCAGATGATTCCGGACGAGGCGGTTTCCATCCATGATCATTGGGCGGAAAAAATGGCCGAAACGGTGATGGCCCGGAATGCCGACCTGATGAGCATGGACTTTGCGTCACGTCTGAAATGGAGCTATACGTACGGACTGGTGATGAAGGCACTGTGGGAGGTTATGGAAAAGACGGAAGATCACAAAATCTTCGACTACATTAATAGCTACTATGACCGGATGATTAACGAAGACGGGACGATTCAGACCTACGACATGGAGACGTATAACATCGACATGATCAATCCGGGTAAAGTGCTGTTTCGTCTGTGCGATGAAACCGGGAATAAAAAGTACAAGACCGCCATCATGACCCTGCGGGAGCAGATGAAGAAGCATCCCCGCAGCAGTGAAGGCGGTTTCTGGCATAAGAAGCGATATGCGCACCAGATGTGGCTCGACGGTCTTTATATGGGCTCCCCGTTTCTCGCGCAGTATGCGAAACATTTCAATGAGCCGGAGCTGTTCGATGATGTCGCCAATCAGATTATCCTGATGGAAAAGTATACGCGGGATCCGGAAGCCGGCCTGCTATATCATGGTTGGGATGAAAGCCGTGAGCAGAAGTGGGCCGATCCGGAAACCGGATGTTCTCCGCATTTCTGGGGGCGTGCGATGGGCTGGTTTGCCATGGCGATTGTTGATGTACTGGATGAGTTTCCTGCAAACCACCCTAAACGCCCGGAACTGGAAGCCATTCTGGATCGACTGTTCACGGCTTTGGTCGGGGTTCAGGATCCGGATAGCGGACTTTGGTATCAGGTGCTGGACCAGAGCGATCGGGAGGGAAACTATCTCGAGGCATCAGCGTCCTGTATGTATGTTTATTCCATGGCTAAAGCGGTCCGGCTCGGTTATGCAGATCGGAAATACATGGCCGCGGCGTGCAAGGGATGGGATGGAATCCTGACCCATCTGACCACCGTGGATGAAAACGGCTGGGTGGATATTCACCAATGCTGCGCCGTTGCCGGACTTGGGGGAAATCCGTATCGCGATGGCTCTTTTGAATATTATGTGGGCGAAGAGATACGGGATAACGATCCCAAGGCGGTCGGCCCTTTTATCCTCGCAGCGCTTGAGCTTGAAGAACGGAATTAATACAAAATACTTTGTCATAGGAACATTTTCTGATTGCGCCGGCCCGAACCATTGAAGCTCGGCGAAAGCATTACTATGCGGCATTGGAGCGAGCGAACCGGCGGTTGGAATCACCGAATGGCTGCACACAACATTTAATTGCCGGAGCAATAAGAAGTGTTACTGAGTTTAATGACATCATGAATACACCCCATATTTATCAGACCCGGAGACGATCATTTCACGTCATGGCCAAGCCCGTTGGGTCGACATGTAATCTCGCGTGTGAATACTGTTTCTATCTAGAGAAAGAACAGCTGTTTTCCACTGCGCAGGGAGAGGGGATGAGTGATTCCCTGTTGGAAAATTTTATCCGGGATTATGTCGAAAGCCAGCCCACGGCGGATATCCATTTTACTTGGCAGGGAGGGGAGCCGACGCTGGCCGGACTCGATTTTTTCCGGAAGGCCGTGGACCTGCAGAAAAAACATGCCGGGGGACGTCCGGTGCACAATGCGATTCAGACGAACGGGACGCAACTTGATGATGAATGGTGCCGTTTTCTGGCGGATGAACATTTTCTGGTTGGCCTCAGTCTGGACGGGCCGAAGCATATTCACGACCGGTATCGGGTAACCCGCGGAGGGCAGGGCTCTTTTGATGCCGTCATGCGGGCTCTCGAATTGCTCAAAAAACGGCGCGTGGAATTCAATACACTCACATGCGTAACCCGTGAAAGTACCGGCGAAGCACTGGAGATCTATCGTTTCCTGAAAAAGCAGGGAGTCCGTTTCATGCAGTTTATTCCCATTGTCGAACGTGATGGGGAACCAAGTGCATCGGATCCTGTGCATCGGGAGCATGAACGCATGATGCCGTGGGCGGTTGCATCTGACGGGCTCGGAATATTTCTTTCACGGATATTTGATGAGTGGATCAAGGCGGATGTCGGCCGTGTATTCGTTAACATGTTTGATGTGGTCCTGAGCGCCTGGTGCGGAATGGAGCCTGTGCTGTGTACCTTTTCCCGGCAGTGTGGAAACGCGGTTGCAATGGAGCACGACGGGAGCCTTTATTCCTGCGATCACTATGTCTATCCGTCTTATCATCTGGGAAACCTTTCCGAAAACCCGTTGGAGGCGATGGTTTTTTCCGATGAACAGCGCCGGTTCGGACGGGATAAGCAGGATGCGCTGCCGCAGTATTGCCGTCATTGCAGATATCTGTTTGCCTGCAATGGGGGCTGCCCGAAACACCGTTTTACACATGCACCGGATGGCGAGCCCGGACTGAACTATCTATGTGCGGGTTATCGGTTGTTCTTTGAGCATGTGGATCAGCGCATGCGCCGAATGGCGATGCTTGTGCGTTCCGGCCGTCCGGCGGCGGAGATCATGGCCGATAGTGCCGGCGTTGTCGGAAAAAACATGTCCCGCCGTATTGGACGGAACGATCTGTGTCCATGCGGAAGCGGGATTAAATTTAAAAAGTGCTGCGGGGCGTAGTAGAGGCACTTTATTCTGATCTCGCCTGTTTTCTTTCCGGTTCGTGACTCCGCCTGTTTAGGGATATTTTGAGGCCGGATTTGCAGGGTATTCCGAAAACTGTATCTTTTCAGCCGTTTTGTCTATTCACGGGTTGTCAATGAATTGCGACAGTACAGTAGCTGCAACGGCTTGTTGCCGGGCGAGGCGTGAATAGGGTCTGTTCATTCGGAACAGCCGTTTTACTGGAGGAATAGAGATGATGGGAAAAATAGGTGCAACATTGGTTGTCCTGCTGGGCTTTGTGAGCCTGGGACTGAGTGATACACGGTTGATTGATGATTTTGAAAGTTACAGTCAGGGAGAAGTATGGCTGGAAACAGAAGACTGGCTGGTCACTGCGTCTCAGGAAATTCCGCTTATTGTATCCGACGGCGCAAATCAGTATCAGGAAACTTCCGGCAGTGTGATCAGTCTGGGTGATGCCCAGATGGATGCCGGAACAACGGGAGAGGTGTTCTTTCGGATCTCGGTCGAATCCGGCCGCACGCTGGACTGCTCCATTGGATTGGCGGATGTTGCTGCTGATCAGTGCACGGCAACATGGGTCGATTTCGAGGCGTATATCGCGGTTGTCGGCAGCGGTCCGACCTATAGTCTGCGGGCGCGCAGCGGCAACAGCAATGTCTCCCTCGCAACGATTAACGCCGATACATGGTACAATATCTGGCTGGATGTGAATCTCGCAAGCTCGACCTATGCAGTCTACTACAGTACGGGATCCGCGAACATCGGTGCCAAGGGATCTGCGACGAAGCTGGCGGACAATCTTTCTTTCCGGAAAGGATCCGGCAATGCATTGCAGACGTTCAAGGTGCACGGATCGGAGGGGACGGATCCAAAGCATGCTGTCTTTCTGGATGACATCTCCGTTGCGTTCAACGATATCATCCCCGCAATCACGGTTTCGCGCAGTCCGGAAACATCCGGCGTTGTTCCATCTCCGACCATCCAGGCCGTGTTTAAAAATGGGCAGCCCCAGCAGATTAATCCCAACGTGCTGAACATGACGCTGAACGGCGTGGCCCTGAATCCCTCCTTTACGACGGATGACAAAGGCCAGACTACCGTTAAGGCTTTGGCCGGAAGCTATCTGCCTTCCGGATCGTCCAACCTTGTGCAGCTGGTTGTCGGGACGGTAAATCCCAATGGATTGATTACAAACGAATGGTCGTTTGTGGTTCAGGATTATGAAACCCTTCCGGCCCGGTATGCGTATGATCTGGGGCTGACTAATCAGTCCGACCGGGGGTTCTGGTATCGGGATGTGGGGCATTCGACATTAGGAAACGTGCCGGGATCAATTTCTCGGGCCATTGCCCAGATGGCACTCAAGGCACCCTATGATGTCGACGACACTTCCGGAGCGGAGCCCTCCGGCGGCTATTTCCTGCTGCCGGGTGACTCGTTAAATACGGATGTGATTAACTTTAATATTCTGACGACCGTATCCAACACGATGGGCCGGGGTAATTTCTACATTTCGACCAATCTGCCGACCGCCTATAACATCGTCGAAAGCTTGTATCCGGGAATTACGAGCAGCGGCGGAATCAATGATTTTTCGTGTGAAACGCTCGGTTTCCTTGAGCTGTATCCCGGGGTCTACACCTTCGGCGTCCGGCACGATGATGGATTTGTTTTTTACATGGGCGACTAGCCTAAGGAGTTGAATGCCCCGGAACTCAGCCGGAACAGTGCCTACTCTGCGACGGACACCACCTTCAGCATGGAAATCACGGAAGCCGGCCTGTATCCGTTCCGTCTGCTGCAGTTTCAGGGATCCGGCGGAGCCAATCTGGAACTGTTTACGATTGAACCGGACGGCTCCAAGGTTCTGGTAAACGATTCGGTTCATGGCGGAGTTCGCTCCTGGCGGGCCGAAGCGGGGCTTCGTCCCTATGTGTCATGGATTGATCCCGTAGAGGATACTCTTCTGACCAATACAAACACCACCGTGACGATTGAACTTCATGATAGCACCCTGATCGTCGACACATCGGCCATCGTTATGAAGGTGAACGGCCAGACCGTTTCCCCGACGATCAATTATACGGCTCCGATCACGACGATCAGCTATGATTCTCTGGGTGGAGATGATAACGCCATTACCCTGATTTACAGTGCATTGGGAAATGGAGATCTTTACACCAACAAGTTCAATATCAGTGTGCTCACCCCTTCGATCACCTATGTGGATGCTGTTCCGGGGGCCAAAGGGAATACGACCGTCTGGGATGCGGAATCGATGAGTTTCGTGAGCTATTTTCCGCCGGAAAATGTGTCAGGGCAGGGGGGCGATAACGAATGGGAATACGAAACCGACTATGCCAATACCGCCGATCAACCCGGCTGGCTCGAAGCGAACCGCGAGGGCGCTGAAGACTGTCCTCAGCTTCGCACCCGGGTGGAAGGTCTCGAAAACGGGGTGTACAATGCATATGTCTACTTCTGGGGGCCCGGCCCGCAAATCGTGAAGATCGGAGCCGCGTTGACGAACAATCCGAGCGGAAGCCTGCCGGTCTACACGCAGGAGCACGCCGATGCTTCTGATGCGATGACCAATTCATTCAGCAATACGGTTATCGTGGAAGAGGCCGACCGCAATATGTATCAGGTGGATCTAGGGCTGGTAACCGTCACGGACGGAATTCTGGATGTCTATATCGACGACGAAGCCAATGGCGGGTTTGACTCCACGGTTTGGTATGACGGCATCGGCTATAAGTATGTTTCGGCCGGAGGTCCGGAGTATGCACCGGTCATTACATCTATTTCTGTTTCAGGAAGCACGGTCACGCTGTCATGGACGGCTGACGATGCCGGATCCTACACGATCGAGCGCAAGAGCTCACTGACAGGAAAGTGGTCTCCCGTCGAAACCGGACTGCCGGCAGGCAATAGCATCCGGAGTGTACCGGCCGGCGGAGGCAGCACGGAATTCTATCGGATTACGGCTGAATAGTCCGGGCTCAGAAGATTCATCACCGCAATGCATCCGGGATCTCGATTTCCTCCCGGATGCATTTTTTGTATCGATTCTATTGGAACTCAGCGGCGGCGATATTCCGATGGGGATTTGCCGGTCACATTCTTGAACATGCGCGAAAAATAATACGGGTTGTCGAATCCGCACATTTCAGCAACGCAGGCAACGGTCAGGTCCGGATTCGCCAACAGTTTCTGCGCATTTTCAATGCGCGTCTGGACAATGGTGCGCATGGGAGACTGGCCGGTGTAATGGACAAACAGGTGCCGCAGGTAATCCTTGCTCACGAAAAGCTGGCCGGCAATGTCCTCGATCGAAAGGTTGCCGGCTTTTTCGTCGATGATATGCAGTGCGCGCGCAACAATCGCCTGCTTTCTGTCCTGAGGTACGTTTTCCTTGATGGCTCGTTTGACGAGTCCGATAGCAGCCAACAGGTATCCATCGGCAACAATCGAATAACCGATCTTCTGCGTGGCCAGCTCATCCATGAGATTCTGTAGGCAGGTTTTAATATCGCCGGTGGAGTCCACCCAGAGCCCCTGCGACGATTCAAGTCCACTGCCCGAAATTCCCAGACAGATCGATGTAATCGTTGTCTCCGAAATCTGATTGTGAATCACGTTGGCGGGCATGACGCAGAAGCAGTTGTTCTGAACGGCATAGGTTTTTTTCTCAATGGTTGTTTCTCCGGATCCTTCTATAAAGTAAACCAGTTCAAGGACTTCGTGGGTGTGGTCTCGTGCCGCGTCATTGTCTTTTTCGACACTTGCCTTGAATGCGAATTTCAGCTGCATGCTCTGCCTCTTTTCATCTTAAAGCCATTTCGGCCAGTAGAAATCAAGTAACGCAATCGCGGGTGCAGGACAAGCTTTGGATGCAGGGAAATCCGAGCGAAACACCCCTTTCCGAAAAGTGTATTTAGTGAGCCGTTTCGTCTATTCCGGTGCGCTGGGATAACAGGTAGTTTCTAATTCGAAAATACATTGACGTCCGTTTTTCACGAGCAGGTTCATGCGGACCGACAGGACGCGAAACAGAGATTTTTGGAGTAGAAAATGAAGCCGATTATTGTCGTAGGAAGTTCAAACACGGATCTGGTGGCGCAGGTTGAACGCCTTCCGGGCGAGGGCGAGACCATCATGGCCCGCGGCTTTGAGCGTTTTGCCGGCGGTAAAGGAGCCAATCAGGGGGTCGCCGCCGCAAAGGCCGGCACGGCTGTTGCTTTTGCCGGCGCTGTCGGATCCGATGCGTTCGGACGTGATACGGAGGCGACGCTGGCTGCCTGCGGACTGGATCTGAAATATCTCGAACGCATGAACGGAGCGGCTTCGGGGACCGCCATGATTTCCGTGGATACGAACGGTCGCAATCAGATTGTGGTGGTTCCGGGCGCCAATGGATTAATCGGTCCGGCGCAAATTGACGCCATCGATTTCTCCTCCTTCTCCATTGCTGTTTTTCAGTTGGAAATTCCGCACGAAACCGTCTGGTACGCATTGCATCGGGCTCGCGAAGCGGGGTGCACTACGATCCTGAATCCCGCGCCGGCCGCCGCTATTCCCGATGCTGTTTTCGGAAATATTGATTACCTGATACCGAATGAGCATGAGCTTGAAATTCTTGCCGGCTGTGCGGGGCCGCTTGAAGAGAACGCGGATGCTGTCCGAAAACGCGGCGTGGCCAATCTGATCGTAACGCTCGGGGCCGATGGGGCGGTCTGGCTTTCAGACGAACAGTGTGCTGCCGTGCCGGCGCCGGATGCTCCGGTGGTTGATACGGTGGGTGCCGGGGATTGTGTGGTGGGGGTGTTTGCTGCCTGTCTTGGAAAAGGGTGTTCGGTGGAGGACAGCCTTAAATATGCCATGGCCGCGGCCACGATTTCCGTGGGGCGGGTTGGTGCACAGGCATCGTATGCATCATGGGATGAAATCAAGGCGTTTGCCCAGGAGGTATTCGCGGGGGACGTTGCCGTACACTGATGTGTGCGGGCTTTGAGTGAGAAGGACAAGTTGTGATTAAGCCAAATATTATATTCGATACAGACATGGGAAACGATGTGGATGATGCGCTCGCGCAGGTCCTTCTGCACGCATTCGGCCGGGATGGTTTTGCCGATTTTGCGGTGGCACTCGTGAATAAGGGAGCCCGGTTGGCGCCGGCATTTGTTGATCTGATCAACCGGGCCTATGGACGCGATGATATTGAGGTCGGCTGGTGTGCTGACAGTCCGACACCTTCCGAAGGCGTTTTTCTTCGCCCGGTATTGGAAGTCGGTGCTGAAGAGCTTCCCTATGATCCGGATCATAAAAACTGGCCGGATGCCGTCAGCCTGCTGCGTCGGCGCCTGACGGAGATTCCGGATGGCAGCGGGGTCTATGTTTCAATCGGTTTCTGCACGATTCTTGCCCGTTTTCTGGAATCCGGTCCGGATGAAATTTCGCCGCTCGACGGAGTGCAGCTGGCCCGGCGCAAGATCGGATTCGCTTCGCTGATGGCCGGAAATTTTGATCCGGAGGTTCTGGCCAATCCGACGCCCGAAAACGTGGAACATAACATTGTGAACGACATTCCTTCGGCAAAACGTGCATTGGAACTGTGTCCGGTGCCGATGGTCTTCAGCGGCTTTGAGGTCGGATCGGCGTGCTGCTATCCGCACGAATCGGTCACCGGCGAAATGGATCATGGCGGGTTTAATCCGCTGCGCATGGCTTACGACCTCTATTGCGGTCTGGAACATGACCGCCCGCTATGGGATCTGACGAGTCTGCTGTATGCCGTTTTTCCGGATGCCGACTGGTTTGATGTTTCGGAACCGGGTGTGGTGGGTGTTACTGCACGCGGTCATACCACATTCCGGCCTCATCCGGCGGGTCGGCACCACTATCTGATCCTGAAAAAAGATCGGATGGATGAGATGATTTCGCTCTTCAGGGATGGGTGTTCCCGGCCCTGCAGTTTTCCGGCCCTGGCGGGACAGGAGACGAACAGTTGATTTTCAGTAAGAAAAACGGGTAATTTGGAGGCACCATGCGGATCTGTACTACAGGACTTTTTTTGTGCACCGGACTGTTGGCGACGGCTTGTACGGCCGGGACGCTCGAAAACGATTTCCGGAATCCGCCGGCGGAATATCGCCCGATGCCGGTCGAGCATTCCGTGCCGCTGCGCATGGAGCATCCGGTGAAGCGACTTGAAACGCTGCGGGCCGGCGGTTATGTGATGGATGCCGGCGGCGATAAAACCCCGTCCGGTTCCGACAAGGTTGGAGAGGAAACCTTCATCAATTATACCTACCTGCAGCTGCCTCAGAATTTCGAAAAGATGAAGGCGCTGATTCAGCGGTTCAAAGCCGAACGCCGTCCGGTCTGGATCTACGATGAATATGCCTACCCCAGCGGATCGGCCGGCGGCCTGACTTTTGCCGACGGGCACGATGACTGTGCGGCGCAAGTGGTCAGTTTTCGTCAGCTTTCGGCCGGTACGACCATAGAGCTGAAACCGGGGGCTGAAGTGCTGGCCTGCGTGGCACTGCCGATGAATGAAGGCGTGGCGGATCTGTCGAACGCCAAAGACCTGACGAAGCCTGTACGGACAGGTGCGCCGGTGCCTGAGCTGGATTCGGGCTGGGTGATCTGCCTGCTGGAGCGATATGCCGCAGACACATGGAAACATCACAACATGGGACGCCGCAACCTGAACGTGATGGATCGTGCGGCGGTACAACGCTTCATGGAGGTCACGCACTATGCCTATGCCAAACAGCTGGGACCGGTGCTGAATGATGTGGATGCTTTCTTTACCGACGAGCCGCAGTTCAGCAGCGCCGAATTCTGGGGCCGTTCAGGTCGCGCCGAGGCCGATCCCATGGTGCAGTGGACTGACGAACTGATTCCGGCGTTTAAGGAGAGCAAGGGCTATGATCTGGTCCCGATGATGCCGGCACTCTTTATGGATGTCGGTCCTGAAACGGCGCGGTATCGCTATGATTTCTATGATGTACACAGCGATCTCATGGCGCAGAACTATTTCGGCCAGATCGGCGACTGGTGCCATTCGTATGGAATCCAGTCGACCGGCCACCTGCTGCTGGAGGAGTCGCTGCTGTTCCATGTCATGTTCAGTGGAAGCGCCTTCAAAAACTGGGCGTTGCAGGACCTGCCCGGCATGGACCTGCTCGGTGCGCGGGCGTATCGCAGCATGCCGTTTATCTGGGAACCGAAGACCATGCCGATCCGGGAGGACCTTTCCTGTAAAATGGTTTCGTCGGTGGCGCATGTGCAGGGGAAACCGGGCGTCTTTTCCGAGAGCTTTGCCACGGCAAACAAGGCCACGCTGCGCGACGTATTGGGTGCGGCGGGCTGGCAGTACAGCGAAGGGATCACGCATCTGGTGACCTATACCATTCAGGGCACGCTTCCCGCCGAGGAATATGCCCGGTTCTGCGACTATTCGAGTCGTCTTGCTCTGTTTGCGCGGCGCGGAAAACCGGTTTCGCGCGTGGCGGTTCTGGTGCCTGAAAGCTCCGTCTGGTCGGTTTATAATCCCCCGGGCGGCGGAGGGTTCGATCGCTATTTCAGCGACAATCCGGAAGCGGTTTCCGTCGAGACCGGATTCCGGCGCACCTGCGAAACCCTGCTGTCGAACCAGATTCAGTTTGAGTGCGTGAGCGAAGCCCTGCTGGCCGAAGCATCGGTGGAAAAGAATCAGCTGCACGTCGGCGTGATGAACTTTGATCTTCTGGTTGTGCCGGAGGCCCGTTTCATGCCGACTGCCGTGATGGCGAAGGTTCAAGACTTTATCGCTTCCGGAGGGCGCGTGAGTTTTGTGGGGGCGTTGCCGCAGCAGTCGGATCGGTCCGGCGCCGTTGCCGATATCGTGAAGCTGCTGGTGAAGCAATCCTCGAAGGTGCGACATGATGACGAGCTACCGCTTGCCTGGATTGAAAAAACTGTAAATGCTCCGACCCGCTGGGATGGCGATTCGGCGGTTCGCATGCAGATAAAGCAGGATGACGGGGAACAGGTTGTCATCCTGAGCAATCCTTCTGCCGAACCTGTCCGTGGACGATTGAAGGTGCGTTCAAGAGGAACCCTCACATTGTGGGATCCGGAAACGGGGGAACACCGAATACTGAAGGGGCGGGATTCGATCATTGAACTGAATCCGCAGAGCGCATGCATTGTTACGTTGGCTGATTAGCGGTTTGCATTTTCAGGGCGGCAGCCCGCGGGGGAAGGAAACAAAATGACAGGGAATAAAATTCGGCGGGTTTCGTTGGCACGCCTTTTTGGATATTCGTTCGGTGAAGGAGCGGTATCAATCACGATGAACGGGATCGCAAATTTTGCGATGCTCTTCTATACGCAGATTCTGGGCATGGACGCGAAGATTGCGGGAATCGCTCTCTCCATTACGGTATTCTGGGATGCGATCACCGATCCGATGATGGGGTTGGTTACGGACCATACCCGCAGTCGTTATGGCCGCCGTCTGCCGTACGTTTTGCTTGGAGGGCTGGCGCTGGCGCTCTTCTTTTACCTGCTCTGGTTCCTGCCCGGGCGTTTTACGGACCCGACCGCCATTTTCTGGTGCGTGCTGCTGGTCAACCTGCTGGTGCGTACGGCACTGACGGTCTTCATGGTGCCCTACACGGCTCTGGGCTTTGAGATCTGTCCGGAATATGAGGACCGCTCGCGCCTTCAGGGTATCCGTTATTTTCTGAACATGCTGGTGAATATTGTTTTCGGCGGCTGTGCCTGGGCGCTGTTTTTCAAGGACTCCATCGGAGTCGACGGCGAGCGCATTGACGGCACCCGGATTGCCGGAAACTTTATGACGATGGGTTCGGTACTGGCCGTGGCTGTGGGGGGTCTGATTCTGATCTGCGTATGGGTTACCCGTGTCTATGCCGTGGACAACAGGAACCAGTCGCGGGAGTATGGTAACAAGCTTGAGCCGCTCCTCGACCTGGTCCAGATTTTGACGGATAAGCTGGCCTGGTTTGTATTCGGATTCCTGAGCATCGCCATGCTGGCCATGCTGCTGACGGCACAGATGCAGATGTTTACCTTTGTGAACTACATGCAGTTTTCCGCGCTCGAAAAAACGTTTGTCCACAGCGGCGGCATGGTGGCCTTTGCGCTGGGCTCGCTGGGGCTCTCGCGGCTGGTCAATCGCTTTGACAAAAAGCCGGCGGCCTACATCGGCATCGGGTTGTGCGTGTTCGGCGGTCTGGGGCTCTTCGGCCTGTTCAGCAGCGGGCTGGTTGCGCCCAGGGCCATTCTGGGCGGCCTGCCGCTCGGGACGATCCTGTTCGGTCTGCTGCAGGCCTGCTGGTGGGGCGGTTGCGGGATCCTCGTACCGCTGGCGACCTCCATGATTGCGGATGTGTCGGAAGTCAACAAAGTGCGCACCGGTGCACTGAAGGATGGCAGCTACGCCGCCGTTTTCAGCTTTGTCATGAAGATGACGCAGTCCGTCGGCCTCTTTATCACCGGCTACCTGTTGGATTTTGCGGGGATTATTTCCGGAGCGGACGAACAGACCGTTGAGGCCGCGCAGAATATTTCGGTCATGACCTTTCTCAGCGGCCCGATTGTGATTGTCTTTGCGATCCTGGTCCTTCGGAAATATCCGGTCGACCGTGCGTTCATGGAATCGTTGCGGGAAGCACAGCCGGACGTTGACTGATCGAATCTATCTGAAAGAATGAAATGAAGAAAAATGTCGTCTTTATGTTTGCGGACCAGCTGGCGTTTCATGCGCTGAAGCTCTATGGCGGAAACTGGATTGATACACCGAATATCGACCGTTTGGCGACACAGGGCACCACGCTCGATAACAGCATTTCCTCCTTCCCGGTCTGCGGGCCGTACCGCTCGATGCTCATGACCGGGCGCCATCCGCAGTCGACCGGCCACGTGATCAATCATGTCTGCACCCGCCACGACGAAATCGGGGTGGCCGATGCATTTTCCCATGCCGGCTATAACACCGGCTATGTGGGCAAGTGGCATCTGCATCGCGGCTCATTTCCGGACAGCATGGCGTGCGACTGGGTGCCGGAAGGGCGCGCCCGGCTGGGCTGGCAATACTGGCGCGCCTATAACCAGCACATGATCTATTTTGACGGCCCGATCCATCAAGGCAACTGGATCACCGATCAGGTCGAACCGCATGAACCCAACTGCCCGCATTGGGACGGCTATGAGACCGACGGACTGATGGACTATGTCCGCGAATTTATTTCGGACAACGTCGACAATCCGTTCATCCTGATGCTTTCGCCGCATCAGCCGCACATTACTCAGGGTAAATTTGCGCCGGACCAGTATTATCAGTATTTACCGGATCCCATTGAACTGCCGCCGGGCGTGGCGCCGGAGTTTGCGGAGGAAACGCAGACCATGCTGCGCGACTATCTGGCGATGGTGCTGGCGATCGACGAAATGCTCGGCAACCTGCTCGATTTCCTGGATGCGAAGGGATTGACGGAAAACACCTATGTGGTCTTTACGACCGACCACGGCACCCAGCTGGGGCTGCACCATCAACCGCCTTGGGAAAAGCAGTTTCCCTACGAAGAGTGCATCCGGACGCCGTTCATCATTCGCGGTCCCGGCATTTCCGCCGGCGCGCGCTCCGATGTACTGCTTTCGCCGGTCGACATTATGCCGACGCTCTGTTCGCTTTGTTCGGTCTCCATCCCGAAGACGGTGGAGGGGATCGATCTGGCCGCCGCGTTGAAAGGCGAGCCGGATGCCCCGGTGCAGGAGGCCGTGCTGACGATGAACTATTCCAACGCTTACGGCTCCCTGAAAGAGGGCCGGCAGTGGCGGGGCATCCGTACACGGAAGCATTCCTACGTACGTCATCACGACGGCCGGCGCGAGCTGTATGATCTGGCGAAGGATCCGCAGCAGTTGAACAATCTGGTCGATGATCCGGCCGCCGCGGATGGTGTGGCGCAACACGAAAAAATGCTTCAGGAAAAACTGGCAGAACGGAACGATCCGTTCTGCGACTGCCTGGCGTTGCGCGATTGGTTTGATTCCGAGCGACGCGTTGTGGCCAACGTCAACGGTCCGTTGCCTCATCCGGAAACCCAGCCCGACTGGTCGCTGTTATGATGCGTTGTTCCGGCATCCGCGAAGCGCGTCCGGTCTGGCCGCAGGGACTTGAGTCCGAGAGGAATATTCATGTCGGATTCCGGGCTGTGTTTGATATCCGGGGTGATGCGCCGGTTTTGCTTCGGATGGCGGGTTCGACGATTTATCGGGTGTTTCTCAACGGAGCCATGATTCACCATGGTCCGGCCCGCGGGCCGCACGGGTTTTACCGGATGGATGCGCTGAATCTTTCGAGTGCTGTGAAACCCGGCGCCAACTTGTTGGCGATCGAGGTGGTTGGTTATAACTGCAACAGTTTTGCCTATCTCAACCAGACGTCGTTTCTTCAGGCTGAGCTGGAAGTTAACGAACAGGTTGTTGCGGCAACGGGCCGGGCCGGATTTTCCTCGCTGCTGCTGCCCGAACGAATTCAGCGGGTGGAACGCTACAGTTTCCAGCGCCCGTTCATGGAAGCCTATCGGCTGACTCCGGAATCAGATGTCTGGCGGTGGAGCATCAATGCATCGTATGATGCAACGGAATGTTCGGAGCAGCCGGATAAGGTGCTGCTGCCGCGCGGCGTGGCGCTACCGGCGTTGGAGAAGAGAACTGCGAAAGCGACGCCCCGTTCCGGATTGGTTGAATTCAATCAGCCGGCGGCCGATGCCGCCGCCTATTGGTGGATGACGGAACAACGCCGCGAAGAACTGAAATCCTTCCGTCCGGAGGCGTTTGAACTCGATGCGCTCCAGCTGAGCCGTGCCTGCCCGATGAAGCCGGAAGCGCCGGGCCGGATTCTGGATCTTGGCATCAACCTGACCGGTTTTATCCGGTTGCAGGTGTTCTGCGCCCGTCCGGTAAAATTGGTGGTATTTTTTGATGAAGTCTTGGTGGAGGACGATATCGATCCGGCACGTAATACGACGTTGAACCTGATCTACTATGAGCTGCAACCCGGTACGTATGCGCTGGAGAGTATGGAACCTTACACCTTCCGTTATCTGAAGCCGGTTGTGCTGGAAGGCAATCCTGTTATTGCGCAGGCCGGAATCCGGGAGTATGCCCATGCCGGAACTGTTCAGGCTGAATTCAGCTGTGCAGATCCGGAGCTGATGAAACTGTTTGAGGCCGGGCGCCAGACCTTCCGTCAGAATGCGCTGGATATCTATATGGATTGTCCGGGGCGCGAGCGCGCCGGCTGGCTGTGCGACAGCTTTTTCACGGGGCGCGTGGAGCCGCTGCTGTGCGGCGATTCGCGGATTGAACACAACTTTCTCGAAAACTATCTTCTGCCGGAACGGTTTGCCGGTATTCCGGAGGGCATGCTGCCGATGTGCTATCCGGCGGAGCATCCCGACGGCGTCTTTATTCCGCAGTGGGCGATGTGGTTTGTGCTGGAGCTGGAAGAGTATCTGAAGCGAACGGGTGACCGTAGCCTGCTGGATCGCGCCGGGAGAAAGCTGGTCCGACTGCACGATTATTTCGCGACGTTTGAAAACAACGATGGCCTTCTCGAAAATCTGCCGGGATGGAATTTTATTGAATGGTCGAAAGCCAACGAACTGACGGACGGGATCAGCTATCCGACCAATATGCTTTATGCCCGCATGCTGGAAGCCATGGGCCGTCTGCTGGATGACGATACGTTGCTGAATAAAGCGCGGGGCATCCATGCTGTGGTGCGCCGTCAGGCGTTCGATGGAACCTTCTTTGCAGATCACGCCGTGTGCGATGATAATGGAATTCCGCAACGGACCGGCGAATCTACCGAGGTGTGTCAGTACTATGCGTTTTTCTGTGGGACGGCGACGCCGGAAACGTATCCGGACCTGTGGCAGACGCTGCTGACAGAGTTTGGGCCGGCGCGCAATCCGACGGCTGTGCACGAGCGGCTGCATCCGGCCAATGCCTTCATCGGCTATTTCCTGCGTATGGAACTGCTGTCCCGTCAGGGCGAAACCGCCCGGCTGATGCAGGAAATGAAAGACTATTTCCTCGGCATGGCCGAACGCACCGGAACGCTGTGGGAACATTGCGATGTGCGGGCCAGCTGTAATCATGGTTTTGCGTCGCATCTCTGTGTGCATCTGTTTCGCGATGTTCTCGGGGTGCATTGTATTGACCGAGCCAATAAAACGGTCGAGGTGTCGGTGCCGGCGCATGGGCCGGAGTCGTGCGGCGGAACGATTCCGTTGCCGGACGGATTGCTCCGCATCAGGTGGTCGCGGGGCGGCGCGCCGCAGATTTTCCTGCCGGACGGATGGCAGTTGAAACAAACGATTTAATTGATTGAATACAGGATAGGGACAGGATGAATAAACGACTGATGGGAATGGTGGTGTTGGGGGTTTCTTGGATCTGTTCCTTCGGTTTCGGCGCGAATGAGCGTCTCCGGATTACTGCGGAACAACCCGATTTCTCCGATGCAGTCGTGGAAGGATCCAACCTGTCGATTTCGGAGGAATATCTACTGCAGCGTTCTGATGACCTGATGTCCGGCCATTGGCAGAATGTCTGGTCACCGGTTTCTTCAGTAACCAATGCGCACTGGCGTGTGGCGCCGGATCGAGCCATGTCGTTCTATCGCCTCGTTCCGAATATGGTTCCGGCGAAGAACCATCCATGGAGTGCGGAGACGATCAATGATGACTGGTTTTACCTGGCCAGCGATACGGAAACGCTGCCGACGCTCGGCGATGCCGCCTATTCACCAATCACCCTTCCGCACACCTGGAATGCGAACGATACGCTTGTGGTGGGGAACTATCGCCGCGCGTCATCGTGGTATCGCAAGAATCTTGAGGTCACGCCGGAGATGCTTGACCAGCGGGTCTATCTTCGTTTCGGGGCGGCGGGGCAGCGGGCAAAGGTGTTTGTCAATGGCTTGGGGCAGAGCGTTCTATATCATAACGGTGGATACAGTGCCTTTGTCTGCGAGCTGACCGGCAGGCTCAGCGAGGGCAGCAACCGGATCGATGTCTGGGTCGATAACACCCGGGTGCCCGGAATTATTCCGCAATCGGGCGACTTTAATTTTTATGGAGGGCTGTATCGATCGGTGCAGCTGATCGTGGCGCCGGAGATCTCCATTTCGCGTAACTATCGCGGCGGTCCCGGCGTACGCGTCTGGAGCGAAGCGGTGAGCGAGGATTCGTCGGATCTGCAGGTCCGCGTCCGGCTCGATAACGGCAGCACGGTTTCGGCGGCGTTGACGGTTGCTGCACGTTTGCTTGATTCTGCCGGACGGGTGGTTTCGAGCGGAACGAATGCCGTCACAATCGCAGGAAATGCCGGACAATCGGTTGATGTGGACATGCCCGATGTGGAGCAACCGGGTCTCTGGAGCCCTGAGCATCCGGAGCTTTATACACTCGTTGTCACGTTGCTGCAGGATGGATTGATTCTGGATTCGTCTTCAGTCAAACATGGATTCCGCTGGTTTGAGTTTACGGCCCGGAAGGGATTCTTCCTAAACGGTCGATCGTATAAACTTCATGGTGCCAATCGACATCAGGATAAACGCGGCGTGGGGAATGCCCTGGATTTGCAACAGCATTATGAAGACCTGATGCACATGAAAGAGGCGGGCTGCAACTGGGTCCGGCTTGCGCACTATCAGCAGGACGACTATGTCCTGCAGCTCTGTGACGAGCTGGGCCTGTTGGTGTGGGAAGAAATTCCTTATGTGAATGAAGGCGATGTCGCGTCGATTCAGCCGGCCATGGAGTCGATGATGCGGGAGATGATCGAGCAGCATTTCAATCATCCTTCGGTTGTGGTGTGGGGCATCGGTAACGAAGTGATGAGCCTCCAGACGCCAACGGAAGACTATGATGCGATTACCGGGCTGGTTTCAGACATGGACGCGTTGGTGCATGCCGAAGATCCAATTCGTAAATCGGCGTTTGTTTCCGGAGATCTGAATCTGTCATCCCGGCAGGGTATTGTTACTCTGGTCGATGTGTTTGGTTACAATCTGTACCGAGGCTGGTATGCCAATGAATATACTTCGCTGACCACGCGGCTGAACGAGTTGCATGCCATGAAACCTGATACGCCGCTGGTCCTGACCGAATTCGGTGCCGGATCGGATTTGACGATTCATTCGGACCTTCCGGTTATGCAGGACTTCAGCATTGAATATCAGAACGACTTTCTTGAGTCGCACCTGCAGCAACTGAAGGCGCCGGCACTGAACTGGTTGTGCGGTTCCACCTGGTGGGCGTTCTATGATTTCGGATCTTCCTATCGCGGCGACTCGATTCCACGAGTGAACCAGAAGGGTGTGATGACCTTTGATCGTCGCGAAACCAAGGATGCGTTTTACCTGATGAAATCCTATTGGAGCGACGAGCCGGTCGTGCATATCGAGTCAGAAACCTGGTCGAATCGCGCCGGACTTGCCGAAAAAAGCGTTCGGATTTTCTCCAACATGGATATGGTGGAACTCTTCCTGAACGGCGTTTCGCAGGGAGTACAAAGCAGCGGGTTTATCTGGCCGGTTGAACTCGTTGCCGGGGACAACGCACTCGAAGCCATCGGTACAACGGGGCTGATCGAAAAACGCCATGCCGTCACCGTGGAATATACGCCGACGTATCTGGCCAGTGCCACAGCGGAAGAGAGCGGAAATTTGGCTGGTAATGCGGTGGACGGCGACCCCTCCACCCGCTGGGCCGCACAGGGCGATCAGAGCCTTACAATCGACCTGCTCGAAACCCGTTCCGTCAGCGGTCTGGAAATCAGTTTCTACAACGGGTCCAGCCGCAACTATTATCTGGAAATCCTCGGGTCGTCGGACGGAAGCAACTGGACTTCGCTGTTTGACGGCGCCTCCTCAGGAGTGAATATCGAAACCTTCTCCTTCGGGGTTCCCCGGTCGCTTCGTTATATCCGCATCGATGGAGCGGGCAGCAGTGTCAGCGACTGGAACAGCTACTATGAAACCACTCCCTTGCTCGCACCGTAAGTCAGCTGAAGAGGCATAAAAGCATCGAAAATTTTCGGGGATGTTGTGATTCATGACATTTTCTGTTCTGGTTTTGAAGCTACTGCCGGAATGCTGGAGTGTGCGGTCAACCCCTATGAAAGGATGGGTTCATGAATAGGATTATGCGGTCGAAGACAGAATACCACGGGCATGCCCGTGAATATCTATATCGAATCGTTCAGGGGGTCGGCTCTGGGAGAGAGAATCTGATCAACAGTGCGGATTGTAACTGGATGAGGAAATGGAGCATTCACTCAAAGTCATCATCGCCGCGATTCTGCATTCCCTGTTTGGTCTCGTTCTGATCTGGCAGGGACTCTCCGGAAATGTAGTAAAACCCCCGGACGGACGGGCGGTTTTAGCGAGATGGGTGTATGTTGTGTTTGGCCTCGGGACCCTGATCCTGCCGTTGTCCTATGTGGCCGTTCTGCTGCAGATAAAATAGGCCGCTCTTGCGCGCTGCAGGCGGGACGCCTGCGATACGGGCGCTGTACCGCAGGCGTCCCGCCTGCCTTGGTTTGCATGTAATACGCAAAAGGCGGTGTGAACAAACACACCGCCTCAGGGTTATTCTGAATGTATGCGGAAGGATTACATCCGGAAGCGCCGGATGAGCAACATGCTGACCGCGGTCATGCCGATCAGTCCGAGCGTCGCCGGTTCCGGAATAGACAGCGTTGTTCCGTCTCCGGAAACCGTGAAAGTCGAATCAAACAGAGCGCCGTCAATGGCTGCACCGTTGAGCGTCCATCCGCCACCGGTCACTTCTGTTTTCCAATCTTCGCCGCTGAATGTTCCCACTTCCCAGGAGCCGCTCCATCCTGAGAGAATGTCAAGGCTTCCGGACATGTCCAGTGCCGTTGCCGAAGAGGCGCTCAAAAGCGTAGCACCTCCGCCGACGCTGCTGGTGGACCCAGACTGAAAACGGAAGGTTCCGGCAGTGATTTGTCCGCCGAGGATGTTGATTGAACCGGTCTGCGCTCCGACATTATTCCCGACGGCCGCGCCGGACGAATGTATGCCGCCGTTGATGGTGATGATACCTGTCGTTGCCTCGAAATCGTCATTGGCAGTCACGGCGCTTCCGTTGTTGAGGATGATTGTTCCGCCCGAAGCAAATACGTCGTCTCCAACGGTGAGTGTTGCGTTGTTTACAATCAATGTGCCCCCGCCGTTGACCGGAGTGTCTTCTCCGATCGCAACCGTGGCTCCGCCCTCGATGGTGACGGTGGCGCCGGCCATCCATGTATCGTTCTGGTTGATACTGCTCATGGCGGCATCGGTATTGACGAGGCCATTGTTTCCTGCGCCGGGAAGTCCGTTATTCCAACTGGCCGCATTGCGCATGTCACCTCCCGCACCACCGGTATAGATTGTGTCCGCTCCGGCAACCGTGGCAAGGCACAACCCCGCAACGACGCATGTCCATCTACCTTTATTCATTACTCTTCTCCTTGTTTGTTGTTCCAATATCCGGTCCTCGTCTTACGGAGGCCGAAGAGCATAAAAACGATGTACCGTCGGTGCTTTGCATCGGAGCTGCAGATGTCGCGCCTGCAAACTCCAAACAGCATAAAACCAAGGCCCGTTTGTACTCTGATAATGTACTTGGAGGGGAACTTGGGAGACAATGGACGAAACGGCTCACTAAATGCACATTTCAGAAGTTGCCGTGCAGAAGCGGGTTGCAGAACGCATGAACCTTCAAAAAAAAGCAGCAACCGCATGGGTTGCTGCTCTCTATGATTCGGGTTTCCGGTCGCTCGTTAACGGTTCCAGACGATGCTGTCTGTATAGGTTGCCCCGTCCTTAACGGCAGTCGCTTTGACGGGGGTTCCGTCGGCAATATCCAGACCTTCCCATCGACAGATCATGATGTCGGAGGGGGTCTGTTTTCCGATGGATTTCCCATCGACCAGCAGCTCGACGGATTCGGCATTGGAGTACACCTTGACTTCAACGTTTTCGTTGGAACGGTTCATGGCGCGGCGGCTGGTGATGTGGACCACTGGTGTGTCGGTCCAGTTGGCCTTGTAGAAGAAGAAGGAATCCTTTTTGATTTTCCGGTCGTAGGTGACCATTCCCTTCAGGTTGATGCCGTGGCGCTCTCCGAATTCGCGATGGTCAGAGGCAAAGTCGAACATGTTCCAGATCCAGGTGCCCCAGAGATAATCGCGGCTCTTGAAAGCGTTCCAGTAAACTTCATGGTAGAGGCAGTGATATTCCTCCGGCATGAACGGCTCGCCGCCGCCTTTGGGTTTCGGCGGGTTTTCCTGGTGATGGAACACATTGCCGCCGGCGCCGTATTCGCTGATTCCGACCATGTTGTCGGGATGATTTTTGTGCCACTGGTCGAGCCATTCTCCGATGTGCACCAGCTCGTGGGAATACCAGCCGTAGTATTTGTTAAAGGCCACCAGATCGGTGGCAAAGTTGAGCGGGCTGTCATCGCCGTGGCAGCTGCCATAGGTGGACGGGCGGGTGGTATCTTCCTCCTTGATGACTTCACTTATTTCAGTCAACAGTTCCAGCGGGTTGGGCTTCTTGATGTGCAGTTCGTTACCGGCACTCCAGGTGACGATGGAAGGATGGTTGTAGTTCTGTCGGATCAGTTCGCGCATCTGCTGCTTTGCGTTATCGTAGAAGTCGTCGCTGACAATCACCGTATCTACGAGGGGAATTTCCGCCCAGACAACCATGCCGTATTTGTCGCACAGGTCATACCAGTATTGATCCTGCTGGTAGTGGGCCACACGAATCGTGTTGGCGCCCATTTCGCGGATCAGGGAAAAATCCTCTTCCATGTCTGCATCGCTGATGGCCCAACCCTTGTTTTCACGGTCCTGATGGCGGTTTACGCCGCGAAGTTTGTAAGGGCGCCCATTCAGTAAAAATCCTTTATCGGGATCCATTGAGAAAAACCGGAAGCCGACCGGCTGGCTGACCATATCCACGATTTTCTTGTCGGCAATCACCTGTACATAGGCGCGATAGAGATAGGGATCTGCGAGGCCGTTCCATAGGTGGGGCTTTTTCACCTTCATGGATTGAACAAAGTCATATGATCCGCCGTTGGGGAATATCTGCATGGTCTTTGTGAGGACCTCGATAACCTTGTCGTCTGCATCGACGAGGATTGTCCGGCAGGTCACATTATGCGCGGTGTCATAACGGTTGATCACCTTGCAGCGGATTTCCAGATCGGCGGAATCAGAGGAAACCCGGGTCTGCTTCAGATAGACGCCGGAGGAACCATAGTCATCGGCATCGATGGCGAGCTTGTCGGTCACGAGCAGGTGGACATCGCGGTACACGCCTCCAAAAAAGGTGAAATCGGCGCTGATCGGGGCGTACGGCCCTTTGCTTCGTCCGAAGTTTTCGACCTTGATGGCAATTACGTTTTCCCGACCGACCTTGATCTGGTCGGTACAGTTAAAGCGGAATCCGGCATAGCCGCCCTTGTGCGTGCCGAGGTGTTCGCCGTTCACATAGACATCGGTAATCAGGTTGGCACCGTCCAGCTGTACCCAGAACTCCCTGCCGGCATCGCTTCCGTCGACCATGATCGTCCTGCGGTACCAGCTCGGCCCGGTCCAGAAGTCGTTCTTTCCGTTCTGGCCGTCGAGTGCATTCCAGGTGTGCGGGATATCCACTCTTTCCCAGTCCGCGTCGGAAAATGCAAACGCCTCCGCCCCGGCGACATCCCCTTTGTGGAACTGCCACCCCTCATTGATAGAGATCAGTTTCCGCGGGCTTTCAGGTTCCTTATTGAGCGATGCACAACCCTGGCATAGCGGTAGAAACAGCAGGATCGAGGCGAGGACATGTTTCATTCTTGTTTTCTTTTTCATTCATACACTTCCATGTTGCGGAGGTGCTTCTCTGGAAGCATCTCGTTTCTGTATTCAGCGGAACGTTTTTAATCGGGATATCTCACCGGACATTCTATAAAAACGATTATCCCAGTATGGCAATCGGAAGCGATTTGCTGAATGGATAAAACGGCTGAATGGATGCAGTTTTCCGGGTACGAGGCGGGGCGTTTGCTGCATGAAGAAAAAAACACGCGGGGCATTTGTGAGCAGACCGTATCCTATCCGGTCAGGTATTGTTTTTCGGAAGGAGAGTATTCCGGCCGGTATTGCCGAGAGGGCAAAGGTCAATAGTCCGGTCAGCATGATGGCTGCAGGGATTCCCTGATCAATGGGTTTTATGATCATCTGGTAACATGTCCAGAGGAAAAATATGTGACACAAATATATGCCGCAACTCGCCGCTGTCCAATCGTTTGAAGTACAATACGATGTAGGGCATCTAAAATGAATATGTTGCAAATGGAATCGGCTCTTGCCGAGCTGATCCGGGTTTGGGGATATGATCATTCCCTTTCACAGGGGGTGAGTGATGTATTCCGGTGCAACGGTCTTTTCTCAGTTAATGCAACAACTTCCATGGTGGCGATTCCTGGACCTGGATCGCCGTTACCAGAGCGATTACAAGGTCAAGACCTTCCGGTGCGCAGAACACTTCCGTGTGATGGCTTTTGCTCAACTGACGTATCGTGAAAATCTGCGCGATATCGAAGCGTGTCTTTGTGCGATGGAACCGAAACTCTATCATATAGGGATTCGCGCACGGTCTCCCTGAACAACCTGTCCAACGCGAACGAAAACCGCGACTGGCGCATTTATGCCGAGTTCGCACAGGTGCTCTCCAGCAGGTCAAAGCGCTTGGCATCAACGATTCGGCATTCCCCGATTTGGAGGCAACGGTTTATGCGCTCGATTCGACCACGATCGATCTATGCATGACGCTGTTTCCGTGGGCGCATTTTCGCCGGGCGGGTGCTGGTGTTTCTTGCCAACGACTTTTCGTTGACGGCACTGATTGCCGATCTTTGCAAGGGGCGTTGGCAGATCGAACTGTTCTACAAGTGGGTCAAACAGCATCTACGCATAAAGGCCTTCTTCGGAACCGGCGCGAACGAAGTCAAGACCCAGATATGGATTTAGGTAAATTGCAGTTTCCGGAAATGATCCCAATCGGCTCTTTTCAAGCGGATACGCTTCTAGTAGTTTGGTTTTCGAGGTTTTATGCATTCCATTTCACGAAAGCTGTTTCTCTATCAGATCGTCCTGCTTGCAGGGTGCCATTCCGCGACGCCGGCCATTGCGGCGTCCGGCAGCAGCACGGTGTCGCTGGCCTACATGGCGCGGCTCTACACCATGAAGACCTCCCGGTCGGGGACCAGAATCCGCATGGAGAACAAGTGGAACAGCCTGGAATTCGAAACCAACGGCCGCCGCGTCTGGATTAACGGCATCATGGTCTGGCTGCATCATCCCTGTCGCGGATCCGGCAACAACTGGTCTATTCGCGAAGAGGATTTTAAAAAAGGGGTGGATCCCATTCTTCGGGCCTACTCCTATGTGCCGAAAAAGACGCCGAAGGTGGTGGTTCTCGATCCCGGTCACGGCGGCAAGGATACGGGCGCCATCGGCCCGAACAAGGTGTACGAAAAGAATGTCGTGCTCGATATTGCGCATCGCGTTCGTAAACATCTGGAATCCCGGAAGATTACCGTCCGCATGACGCGCACCGGCGATACGTTTCCTTCGCTGCCGGATCGCTCCGACTATGCGACCAAAGTGTCGGCCGACCTGTTTATCAGTATTCATGCAGATGGCGCCGGCGATGCCAGCGCCTGCGGCGTGGAAACCTTTATCACGGCGGTGGCCGGCGGCGATTCAAGCAATCACTATGGAGAAGGTGCCGATACATTCCCCGTGCTGAATAACAAGTTTGACTCCGCCAATGCGGTGCTCGGTTTTTCCCTGCAGAGCAATCATGTGAAAGCCAGCGGACGGAGTGACCGCGGGCTGCGCCGCGCCCGTTTTTCCGTAATCAAGAATGCTCCCTGTCCGGCGGCGCTGGTTGAATGCGGGTTTCTGACCAATCCTTCCGAAGAGTCGCTCCTCAACAGCGCCAGCTTCCGCGAAAAAGTGGCCGGAGGAATCACGAACGGCGTTCTCGGATACTTTACCCTGGTCCAGCGCGCACGCTGAATCCGCCAACGTCCCCTTTTTTAATTTGCATGCCTGCGGTTTTCCGGTAGCTTGCCTCCTCGTTCGCTAGGGGAGCCCATGGGATGGGCTGAGATGAAAACCCTTGGAACCTGTGCGGGTTATGCCGCGAAGGGAAGCGATAACTTCTTCCTTTCCGCCTTCCGCACTTGGTAATTCGCCATGGAACAGTCCGGCGCTGTGTGCCGGTTTCCGGTTGACTGGTCCACGGCCTTAAAACAGGTGATAGACAATGAGTGGTTACGGCAAATATTTTCCCCGTTCAGAGAAGGTGTACGTCAATGGTTCGCGCGAGGATCTTCGGGTTCCGTTTCGCGAAATCAAGCTGCACGGCGATAACGAAAACCTGCGCCTTTACGACGTCAGTGGGCCGTACACGGATACCGCTTTTGAACCGGACCTGAAACGCGGCCTTCCTGCCATTCGTTCGGAATGGATCGTTGAACGCGGCGATGTGGAGGAGCATGCCTCCGGCGTGGCGATTCTCTCGAATCCGGATAAGGCCTTCAAGGGGCTGGAACGCCAGCCGCTGCGCGCGAAAGATGGAAAGTCGGTCACGCAGCTGAGCTATGCCCGCGCCGGCATCATTACCCCGGAAATGGAATATGTTGCGATCCGTGAACAGGTAACGCCCGAATTTGTCCGCGACGAAGTGGCCGCCGGCCGCGCCGTGATTCCGCTGAACATTAATCACCCCGAAGCCGAGCCGATGGTGATCGGACGGAAGTTCCGCACCAAGATCAATGCCAACATCGGCAACTCCGCACTCGGTTCCTCGATTGAGGAAGAAGTGGAAAAGATGCGCTGGGCCACGCTCTGGGGTGCGGATACCGTGATGGACCTTTCCACCGGCGCCGACATTCATGACACGCGCGAATGGATTGTACGCAATTCTCCGACGCCGATCGGAACCGTTCCGCTTTATCAGGCCATGAAGAAGATCGATGACGATGCCAACGGTCTGGGCTGGGAACTCTATCGCGATACGCTGATTGAGCAGGCGGAGCAGGGGATTGACTATTTCACCATCCATGCCGGTGTGCTTCGCAAGGATATTCCGCATGCCAAGGCCCGTAAACTCGGTATTGTCAGTCGGGGCGGTTCCATCATGGCCAAGTGGATGATCGACAATAATCAGGAAAATTTTCTCTACACCCACTTCCGCGAAATCTGCGAAATCATGCGCGCTTACGACATTACCTTCTCGCTGGGCGATGGGATGCGTCCGGGCTGTATTGCCGATGCCAACGACGAAGCACAGCTGAGCGAGCTCAAGACGCTCGGCGAGCTGACGAAGATTGCATGGGAATACGGCTGCCAGGTGATGATCGAAGGACCGGGCCACGTGCCGCTCGACAAGATCAAGATCAACATGGATAAGCAGCTCGAAGACTGCTTCGAAGCGCCGTTTTATACCCTTGGGCCGCTGGTGACCGATTGCGCCGCCGGTTATGACCACATCAATTCCGCCATCGGCGGAGCGGTAATCGGGTGGTACGGCACATCGATGCTCTGCTACGTGACGCCGAAAGAGCATCTTGGCCTGCCGGATCGCGACGACGTGAAGGAAGGGGTCATCGTTCACAAGATTGCCGCCCACGCCGCCGACCTGGCCAAAGGCGTGGCCGGTGCCATGGATCGCGACGAAGCCATGCGCAAGGCGCGCGGCGAGTTCCGCTGGGTGGACCAGTATAATCTGTCGTTCGATCCCGAGCGGGCCCGCGAATACCGCCGTGCCTCGCTGCCGCCGGATGAACGCGATCAGGTTGATCAGCATTATTGCTCCATGTGCGGCGAGCGCTACTGCTCCATGCGCATTTCCGAAGAGATCCGGAATTCATAGTCGCGGTCGGCACGGCAGGACGACGTCCGCAGATTCATTGAGCGTCACCACGAAGACAGGAAGGGCACGAAGTATACGCGATATTCTTCGTGCTCTTTTTTTATTCAAGGAACGTTTGACGCTTCGCTGCCTCGGCTTCGCGAGGCCTGTCACTTCGTGTTCCGCTCCTCGTTCGGGTAAACGTCGGTTACACAGGTGAAGTATTCCCTCTGAATGTATAGCTCCCGCTTACCCGCAGGGAAGCGGGTTTGGGCGATGAAGGCGTTGCGGTCCTCATATTCGTATGGGCTTTTGCCGCACTGGCGAAAAAAGTCGTACTTTCCTGAGCAATTCCGATGCGTGAATGACGCTTATTACAGGTAAAGCCCCCTAAGAAAGGAACAGGGAATGTTATGTCGAACGTCCAATTTACAGCTGCGTGGAGCCTGCTAGCGATGGTTTCCGTTGGAATTGCCGGAAATCCCCGATGGGAGGATCAGTCGGTTTTTCGCGTAAACCGTGAAGAACCGCATGCCGTAAAAATGCCGTTTCCGACGGCGGAAGAGGCCATGAGCCTGACGCGCATGGAGAGTCCGTGGGCCATGCTGCTGAACGGGGCGTGGCGTTTTTACTGGGCGCCGACCTCCGACCAGTTTGATCGGGCGGTCCCCGGTTTTTCCGCAACGGATTTTGATGATACAGAATGGGATCTGCTAACGGTTCCTTCCAATGTCGAACTGCATGGATACGGTACGCCGCTCTATGTCAGCGCCGGTTATGTGATCGCCAAAACGCCGCCGAAAGTGACGGAGGTGCCGTATGAAACCTGGAAGACCGTTGAGGAGCGGAATCCGACCATGGCCTATCGCCGCAGCTTTTCCCTGCCGGCGGACTGGGCCGGACGCGAAACCTTCATCACCTTTAATGGCGTGGAATCGGCCTTTGAGCTTTATGTGAACGGACAGGAGGTCGGTTATTCCCAGGGAAGCCGGACTCCGGCGGAATTCCGCATTACGCCGTATCTTAAACCGGGCGAAAACCGGTTGGCGGTGAAGGTGTATCGCTACAGCGACGGCACCTTCCTTGAAGATCAGGATTTCTGGCACCTCTCCGGTATATTCCGCGATGTCTATCTCTGGTCCGCTGCAACGCTGGACCTTTGCGATTTCGAAGTGCAGGCATCGCTGGATGATTCGTATGAGAAGGGCGTGTTTACGCTGAAGTGCGATATTCATAATTATGGTGAACGCTCACAGAAATATACCCTTCAGGCGGCGCTGATGGATGACCGGCAGAAGGTGATTGCCCGGTTTTCGCAGCAGGGCGATGTGTTCGGCGGTAAGGCACAGGAAAAGAGTTTCTCCGAAAAGAACCTGAAGATTCAGCCATGGTCAGCAGAAGCGCCGAATCTCTATACCCTGATGATCTGCCTGAAAGATGGCAAGGGGCGGGATCTTGCCTATTACAAACAGCAGGTCGGATTCAAACGGCAGGAAATCAAAAACGGCAATCTGTTGATCAACGGCCAGCCGATCCTGATCAAGGGCGTGAACCGGCATGATCATGACCACATCACCGGTCACTATGTGTCGGAAGAGACGCTGCGCTCCGAGCTGGATGCCATGAAGCGCCTGAATATCAATGCCATTCGTACGTCACACTATCCGAATGATCCCCGATTCCTGGAACTGGTCAATGAATACGGCTTTTACGTCATTAACGAAGCCAACATTGAGACGCACGGTTTCGGAACGAATCCACAGAACCAGCTGGCCAACGACGAATCGTGGTATCCGGCCATGCTGGCGCGGGTGGAAGCTTCCGTGGAAACCTTCAAGAACCAGCCCTGCATCTTTGCGTGGTCGCTGGGTAATGAGTCCGGCACCGGACCTAATTTTGAAAAGCTGGCGGGATGGATTCATGAGCGGGAGCCTTCGCGTCCCGTGCATTACGAGGGTTCCTGGGGGGCGTCGCCGCCATACCATTATGTCGATTATGAGTCGCCGATGTATTATCCCATTTCCCGGTTGGAGCCGTGGTGCCGGAAAATGGAGGAGAAACCCGGGAATGAACAAAAGCCGTTGATTCAGTGCGAATACAGTCATGCCATGGGAAATTCCTGCGGCGGGCTGGATGAATACTGGGCTTTGATCCGGCGCGAGCCGCTGCTGCAGGGCGGATTTATCTGGGATTGGCGCGATCAGGGTATTCTTCGAACCAGTCCGGCGCCGGCCGGCCGGGTTGCGGCGGTCACCATGCTGGATCCCGAGCGGTTTGTATCCGAAGACGGTTCGCTGAACTATTTTGCCTATGGCGGGGATTACGGCGAAGAGCCGAACAGCGATAATTTTTGCATGAACGGCGTGGTCGGTTCGGATCTACAGCCGAATCCGCATGCAGTGGAGGTGGCGTATCAGTATCGATCCATCCTGACGTCGGGCGTCGATCTTAAGGCCCGCATGCCCGTCGTCCGTGTTTTCAATGAAAACTTTTTTGTTCCGTTGCGCAATCAGCCGGTTAAATGGACCGTGCTCGAAGACGGTTTGCCTGTCGCATCCGGAACGCTGACGATTGATAAACTGGCGCCTCAGTCGGAAACGCAATTAACGATTCCGGCGCCGTTGATTCCGATCGTGTCTGATCGGGAATATCACCTCAATCTGGAATATCTGCTGGGCACGGACCACCCGTGGGCGCCCGGTGATCACGTTGTTGCCCGCGATCAGCTGGTGTTGGGCTGGGGCGGCGCGAACCGTCGGCCATATGTTGCGCATTCCTCGTCGCCGACCACGATGAAAGCGGAAGACGATCGGGTGATTCTGCGGAACGGAAATGCACAGGTAACGATCAATGAAAAAACGGCGCAGGTGGAATCCTATACGCTGGATGGACGCGAATATCTGGTGAAGCCGCTGACGCTCAACTTCTGGCGGCCGCCGAACGATAATGACCGCGGTCTTTCCCGTGAGATACAGGACGCGTGGGCGCAGTGGAAAAATGCCGGCGACGGCGCCGTGGTCACCAATTCCACGGTCGTTCAGATCAATGATCGCTATGAGTTGACGTATCAGCTCTCCGTGCCTGTGGGTGAGTCCGGCGCAACGATCAAATATGTTTTTCCCGGCGATGGGTCGCTGGGCGTATTTCTGAAAATGGAACCAAAAGGCGAAAAACTGCCGGTCATTCCCCGCATCGGGTTCCAATGTTCGATTGCGCCTGAATTCCGGGAGTGGAGCTGGTTCGGGCGCGGGCCGGAGGAAAACTACAGCGATCGGAATGAAGGCACATTCGTGGGCCGATGGAACGGTGATGTTCAGACGCTGTGGTGTGCCTATACCGAGCCGCAGGAAACCGCCAACCGGACCGATGTGCGGAATGCGGCCTTTCTGGATAAAGAGGCGCATGGGTTGGAGATTCTTGCCGGTAACGGCGCTCTTCTTGAAGTCGGGGCCTATCCGTTCCTTCAATCGGATCTCGAAGGCGTCCGGCATCCTCTCGATATTTCGTTGCGGGATTTGATCACGGTGCAGATTGCGCATCGCCAGATGGGCGTGGGCGGAGAAAACAGCTGGGGCGCATGGCCGCGGCCGGATCATTTGATCCAGCCAGAAGGCGTTTATGAATACGGCTTCATTCTGAAGCTGCGATAAGCTGATTCCTTATTTCGGGGCCCGGTCACTGACCGGGCGCCTCATCCATTACAGGAATCGGCGGAACGTCGGGGGTTCTTCCGGCCTGCTGCTCCAGCCGGCGGGCCTGAATATTCCGGACGATAAACCAGATGCCGATTCCCCAGACGAATGCGTTGGCGAAGAAAACCAAATGGGCGGCTCTCCCTGATAAATAGGTCGCAACCAGTTCCTTGGTCAGCGGATTGTAGAACGGGAGCTGCAGGACGCGGTTAATGTAATACAGCATATGACCGATGATGATGTTCTTTCCCATCACTAAAATCAGCGTCAGGCAAAAGGCGAGATACTGATAAAGGGCAAACAGAAGAATCCATGCAGGAGATCGATATAGGCGCCGGATTTTGCATTCCTTTTTTTTTTCCAAGGCGCGGGGCCAGAAAATGGATCAGGATAAAACCGATGAAGGCTGTAAATGTTGCGTCAAATACCAGTTTGCCCGCCGGACAGGCGTTTTGGTCGAGGGGGGCGCTGATCATCGCAAATATAGGGATGATGAGCCATGTCAGGAGAACCAGCAGCAACGTGGTCCACCAGCGCGGCCGCAGGAAACGCGACCTGAGCAGGAAAAAGTAGATCAGCGTCGCGGTTACTCCAACCAGCATTCCATTGATATACGCCGGTTGATACAGCTTATAAAACGAGTATGAATCGTCGCTTTCCGTATTGGTCCTCCATACGAACAACATTCCAATAAACGAGAGAATGAACGGCGGGATGAACCCGTTCAGGATGGTAACGACATAGGTGAAAACGGGCTTCCGCTGTTTTATCATTTCTGCCTGGTCTTTCGGTTTTGGCGAATACGGCTTTGTTCTAGCGCATCCGATGGATCAGATAACTGCCGAGTGCGGCGAAGGCGATGACCGCCGTCCACGCGCCGGACCACGCCGCAATGTTGAATGAGCCGATCACCTGGGCGACGTCGCTCCATGGACCGACCCAGATGTAGGTTCCGATTTCAGCGGTATCGAATGTTCCAATGTCTGACCACGGCGCTGTCCAGAAACTGATAAACTGGCGTTTGGCCAGATATTCCATCAAAAACTGGAGGGTGTAGAATCCGAAAAACATACCGATCGCAAACATGATCCCGGCCAGCGCACCTTTCCGTCCGGTATGTGCCCCGACGGGAATGCCGATGATGGTGGCAATGATGCAGACAAACGGCATCGTGAGCTTGTGATGAAAATTAACGCGGTATTTGGTGAGCGTCGTGGCGGACAGGAACTGCTTGAAATCCGCCATGTAACGATAGAGGTCGAGCGACGATTTGAAGTCCGGTGGAATGGCTTCACCCAGAAAGTCGAACGGTGTTTCTTTAAGGGCGTGCATTTCCTTGATCTCAAAGGGCTGTGCCATGCCTTTAATGTTGCTCTGTTCGTCGTAATACTGGATGGCGCCATCTTCGAACCACCACTGATGATCCAGCCACTGACCTTTGGCGGCCGTGATTTTCAATTCGTCCGATCCATCGGGCCGTTGCTGGCGAAGGGTGATGCCGTGCATCACATATTTCGGCGGTCGGGTATCGAAGCTTTCGATATACCAGCTGTGTCCCAGAAGCGGGTTTTCATATGGAATGTTTTCGAAGTAGACATCCTCCGACGCCTTTTCCTGCTGCTTGAGCAGCTGGTCGGCGCGATAGGCATATTTGGGACCGAAGTATTCGTTCACAACGGCGGTAAAGAGGAAGCAGATAAATCCCATCAGCATATAGGGCCGGACGATGCGGTAGATGCTGATGCCGCTGGCCCTCATGGCGACAATTTCGCTGTGCCGCGTGAGCATGGAAAGACTGTATAGTGTGGACAGCAGCAGGCAGATCGGAACAATGAAAATGACCATCGACGGCAGCTTGAGGCCATAGTACTGGAGCACGGTCAGAGCCGGAGTTCCGGCATCCAGAAACTTTTCGGCGTTATCCATCAGGTCGGCAATAACGAAAAGCATCGTGAACGCCAGCAGCAGGTAAAGCAGCGGCATCAGCAGGTTGATAAACAGGTATCGGACAAGAATCTTCATAATATACAGGCTTCGTACGGTAGCGGGAAAACGCAGGCACGGCAAGCGTTGAAAAGCCGGCGGGGCCTGTGTAGGATTTGCGTGATTCAACAAGGAGTATTTTATCATGCCTGAGGGAGAAATCATTGGCGAAAGCCGCGTTCAGGATTCCGTAACGATTGTTATTTTCGGAGCGTCGGGCGATCTAACGCATCGTAAGCTGATTCCGGCGCTTTACATTGCCTATGCACAGGGCCTGCTGCCGGCGCGGTTTACCATTGTGGGCTTTGCGCGACGCGAGTATGACGATGCCGTTTTTCAGCAGATGTTGGCGAAATCGATCCAGCAGTTTTCCCGTCTGGAAACGGATCCGGAAACCGTGGCCCGGTTTGTCGAGCATGTCCGCTATCACAAGGGCGATATTTCCACGCCAGGGGCGTATGAATCGCTAAAGGCGCGTTTTTCCGATACAGAAACCTACCCTGAAAACCGGCTCTATTACCTCTCCATCATTCCGTCCCTGTTTGCTCCGGCGGTCAAGCTGCTGAAAGAGGCCGGGCTGGTGGCTAAACCCGGGGCGGAGCACTGGACGCGCGTGGTCATTGAAAAACCGTTTGGCAAGGACCTCAAGAGTGCCATGGCGCTGAATACCAAACTGCTGAAATACCTCAGCGAGTGCCAGATCTATCGCATCGACCACTATCTGGGGAAAGAAACGGTTCAGAACATTCTGTCGTTCCGTTTTGCCAATGCCATTTTTGAGCCGGTGTTTAATCGCAGCTATATCGACCACATCCAGATTACGGCGGCCGAAACCGTCGGCATGGAGATGGGGCGGGGCGGTTATTATGATGAATACGGTGCCCTGCGCGACATGGTGACCAACCATCTGCTGCAGCTGCTCTGTCTGGTGACAATGGAGGCGCCCGGTGATCTTTCGGCGGAATCGATCCGGAATGAAAAGGTCAAGGTGCTCAATGCGATGCGTCTGGATATCCGGAAAAACATTTCGGATGCGGTGTGCCGCGGGCAATATGGCAAAGGTACAGACGCGGAAGGCAAGCCGATTACGGCGTATCTCGATGAGGATCGGATTGATCCGAAATCGACGACCGAGTCTTTCGCGGCGATGCGCCTTTCCATTAATAACTGGCGTTGGGCCGGTGTTCCGATCCTGTTGCGGACCGGCAAGCGTATGGCAAAGAAGACCACTGAAATCGTGGTGCAGTTCAAGGTGCCCCCGTTGCAGCTTTTTCAGCAGGTGGAATGCGATGACGATGTCTGCGACATCACCCGTATCAAGCCCAATACCCTGATTTTTCAGATTCAGCCGAATGAGGGCATTTTGTTGCAGGTCGGGACCAAGCGTCCGGGAATGCGTTTCGTGGTGGAAGATGTGAAGATGGATTTTTCCTATTCCGGAACGTGGAAAAAGTCTTTGCCTGAGGCGTACGAGCGCCTGCTGCTTGACACTCTGCACGGCGATTCCACGCTCTTTACCCGTTCCGACGAGGTAGAGGCGGAGTGGCGCGTGGTTCAGCCGATTCTGGATAATCTGGATCGACTGCAGCCCTACACCTATCCGCCCGGGGAATGGGGTATGCCGGAGGCCGACTGGCTGTTTCACGGCGTGGAAGGAAAGTGGCGGAATAAGTGATATGGTAAAGGGTTCAGAATGAATACCATGCTGGTATATGTGACCGTGAAGGATGCGGAGGAAGCCCGCCGGATTGCGAAAACGGTGGTCGATGAACGCCTTGCGGCGTGCGCCAACCTGCTGGGCGGGGTGGAGTCCATCTATCGCTGGCAGGACAAAATCTGCGAGGATCGGGAAACGGCAATGATTCTGAAAACAACCGCCGACCTTCAGGATGCGTTGAGCATGCGGATTCAGGAGCTTCATTCCTACGATTGCCCCTGCGTGGTCTGCCTTCCGATTAACGGCGGGAATCCTGACTTTCTGCAGTGGATCGAGGAAAATACCGGGATTGCATAAGTCTGTCGGCTATTGCGCTTTGGAAAAAGTGTAGCCGCATTCAAGTCGCAGGCGGGTCGCCTGCGGTACGTATCGCAGCGGTCCGGGCTGCTCAATGCGGCCACGGTTTTTCTTGTTTTGCTCTAGTCGTTATAGTTTTGCGCGGCCTGCACGATGATGTCCGGCGGAACATATGTTTCATTGCGGTGGACGTAGGTCATCATGGGGGTGGGCTCCGGAAACCATCGCAGTTGGTCGGCCGCATTCGCGAGCGGCTGGTGATGCAGGCGGGCCAGCTTTTTGTAAAACACATCCGCCGCTTTGGGATGGCGGTTCTGTATCCACATGCCCGCGCTCCAGAGTATCATGGCTTTCTGATGGCGGTTCCATGCCAGATCGGCGGCCTCTCCGGCCAGTTGCGCTGCCAAATGCCGGTAGTGAAAGCGGATGTTGGGAACCGGGGCGGTTTCGGCGTAGGCCGGCACGGTATCCGGCGGGAGCAGTTCGCTTTCCTTGCCCATACCGACATCGGGAAAGTATCCGTTGATAATGGTGTAGTCCGGGTAGAGCTCCGTGCCGCAAAGCTCCATGCCTTTCCACCGCATGATACGCGCCGCGTGATAAAGATGCGCTGCGCGGGTGTTGGGCGTGGACCAGAAATCGGACGCCTTTTTTCGGGCGTCAAGATAGGTCAGCAGCAGTTCGGCGAATTCCGGCGGATAATAGGGTAGCGCCTCTTCCGGTCGGCCTTCCCGCATGAGGCGGCGGGCCAGCAGGTAGGACAGCCGAAGCTCAATGGTTCCTGTGTAGGTTTCCGTCGTCAGTGGAGCATCAAAGTCCGGAAGCTGATGATAAGGCGCCCGCTGGTCGAATCCGTCGACATAGCGTTTCAGTTCATCGGTCGCCATGAAACGTTCCGCAATCAGCGCGGCATCCTGATAGGCCCCTGCACTGACAAAGCTGATCAGTGCGTCCATCATCTGTCCCTTCGATGCGTAAAGGGTTCCCATGCTGCCGAACAGGGCGGAATCCGTCGAAACGTTTGCCCGGTATCCGAAATCAAAAACGATCCGGTCGCTTTGAGGCAGCTCGGCGATCCACTTCTTCAGAAAGGCAAGGGCCTGATCGGTGTCTCCGGCGCGCTGGGCGAGCCGGTAGCGCAGCCAGTTGGCCACGATATCCTCTTCCGGACAGAGATCCAGATAGGTCCGGCACATTTCAATTTCGCCGCTTTTGTACATGAACCACGCAAGCCGCGGCGTAATTTTCAGTTCAGGAAATTCGGCCATGGTTTCGATAAACTGCTTGTCGCCGGCATTAAACAGGGCCATTGCTTCGAGCACCGCCATGTTGGGCGGCGCAAGATTTTTATCCCGGGCCCTTCGCATATCGAGCTGCAGGTGCTCCATGCAGAAATCGGCAAGCTCTTTGTCTCGTGCCCAGCCTTGATGGTAATAACCGACGGCCGCAATCCCTCGTTCCAGCCGGGCGGCCAGATTGGTCTGGGCAAGGTATTCGCGCTTATACGACGCATGGGCCAGCCCCAGTTGGGAATCGTGTTTAAGCTTTTTCGCGGCGCTCCGGCAGTCGGCATAATGCAGCGAGGCTTCGTCGGGCAATCCGCGCGAGGAGGCCAGATTGCCGAGCATGTAATGGGTCCAGACCGTGCGGTAAGCCCGGTTGGTTTCGCTCAAGGCCAGCAGTTCCTTCCACGCCTTAGGGAATCGTACGGATTCGTCGGCCATGAATTCCCGGGTGCCATCCAGATAGAGTGTGAATTCCTTGAGGTAATCCGGAAGTGCCGGTGCGACGGCATTGGTGTCTCCGGCGCGAACGGCTTTGGCGTAGGCGGCGTACAAATCCGCCCAACGTGCTTTATCGCCGGCGTTGGCCTTTTCCTGAAAACTTTCGATATCCGCTTTCAATGATGATTTTTCCCATCCGTAAGGAAAATCAACGCCGTCAATCAGGTCATACTCCTGCGCGATCAGTTCCAGTTCTTCCGACAGATTGATGCGCTCGGAAAAGGAATGGTCATAGTCGCTCAGGTAGCTGGAAGGGAAATAGGGCCCGCAGGCGTGTGCCGCGGATATCAGGATGAGCGAGAGGCAGATCGTTTTTATCATGGGTATTCAATCGTGACGGTTGGTGGTTTAGCGGTCTGGAACCAGCCGATTCGCTGTGGCTGACCGGGTGAAGGAACGGAAAGTTGTATGCGGGGTGGAAGTCGGCCCGGCGACGGCGATGCGGCTTGAACAGAATGGTAAAGATCAAATGCGCCGGAGTCCTGCGGCCAGTCAATTTTGAGGATAAGTTCCGATTGGTCGATGATGCCGGTGTTGATGATTTCCAGCTCCATGGTGGTGGAGCTTACGGGGACCGCACGGCATATGATCGTTCCGGTTGGTTGTTCGCCGCGCTGCAGCCTGGTCAGCTCCGGTCGCGGAAGGCAGAGCCGGTCGCCTTCGACCGGGAGCCTGAACCAGATGACGCCTTCGGAATGTTTCTGCAAGTGAATCATCTTCTGCAGATAAAGAAGATCAGCAGGGTCGGCCGCAATTCGCTTCCTGATCGTATTCTCGCGTCGGCCCGGTCCCTCTGCGGTCAGGAATAGAAAACGGCCGTTTTCAGTATCAAAATTAAGTTCGTACGCATAGCAGGGCAGTGCAACGCGGTATGGTCGCTTCAGTGCTTCCGCCTTCCGGATGGCGCGCTCGGCAATCTTTCGATTGAGCAGTTCCGCCTTTTCGTCAAGTTGATCCGGCACATCGAGCCCATGCACCTGCAGTACAAACGAATCGACGGCCTCCGCCAGCGGACGGAAGGTTCGGTTGTCCAGATGGCAGGGGAGTACCGTGATGGAGAGACGCAGGTTTGCCCATGTTTTGCGATAGTCCGATACCAGTTTCAGATAGTCCGGCAGCATCCGTTCCGGGCAGTCTAGATCGAACTGTATTTCAGAGATCCGGCACGGGTTGTCGTCTCGCATCAGTGACTGCGTTATCCGGTTCAGTTCCTTTTCAATGTCTTCGCGCCGGAAAGCCTTCAGAGGAATGCGAATGACCGGGATAATGCCGTGTCCGCTGTTCGCAAGTTTATTCCACGGAATGTCGACCATTCGGCTTTCACCTGTTGCCGGAATGACCGACGCAACGGGGTAGAGCGTGGTCGGCGCTTCGCCGTAAACCGCCTGCTGTACGTTGGTTGACCAGGCCTGCTGCCAGACATAATAGCGATCCATGTTCCGATCCGAAAACGACATCAGCGGAAGCAGTAACAGGCAGAGAATGGCGGCGGAAAACTTCATTTGCTGCAGTGTAATTTGACGCGTGGAGACTGGCAAAACAAATGCCTTCGAGATCTGTCCAATTCAAAACATCGATAAAAACTTGCGATTTTGATGTGTACGATGGAAGTTATCCGGATCAAACAGGGGGGAGTTATGGAAATTCTTGCGACGTTCGCGATCCAGATACCGATGTTTCTTGCCATATTGTTTTTGGTGGCTGCGGCCATTACCAAAGCAGGTAAGGAACGGGGGGCGGTTCTTGTTATCATGGGCGCGGTTGGACTGCTGCTGTTGGCGGTTATCAGTCCCGTAATCTACATGACGATCATTCCTAAACTGATTGAGAGCGGAAACGTCGAAAGTGTAAGAGCCGTTCATACCACGGTTTCCGTGGTCATTAATATCTTCTGGGCGATTGCTGTATCAATGATTGCGCTGGGTACGCTGATTCGTCCGACCGCAGGGAAATAGCCTGAACGATGTCTACACGTTACAAAATCAAGGTGGCCTATGACGGTACCAACTATTCCGGATGGCAGGTTCAGCCGCATCATCGCACGGTACAGGGGGAAATTGAACGACTGCTGGCCGAGATGACCTGTCAGAAGCATGTGCGCGTCGAGTCGTCGGGCCGGACCGATGCCGGAGTTCATGCGCGTGCGCAGGTTGCACATTTTGACCTTAAAAAGCCGGTGGACCCGAAATATTTCATGCGCGGGCTCAATGCCCAGCTGGACCGGGATATCCGCGTGATGAGTTTTGAACAGGTTTCTCCCGATTTTCATGCCCGGTTCAGTGCGGTCGGCAAGGAATACCGCTATTTTATCTACAATGGTCTGCTGGTGCCGCCGGAAAAGCGGTTGTATCGTTTGCAGGAAGGTCGCCGGCTTGATGTCGACCGTATGCGGCAGGCCGCCGCGCTGCTGACCGGAGAACATGATTTCGCGCCGTTTTCAGCTAATCCCAAGCGGGAACTGGACGGCACGGTACGAACGATCCACTCCTTTAATATCCGCCGGCATGGCGCTGATATCACGTTGGAAGTCCAGGGCAACGGCTTTCTCTATAAGATGGTACGCAGTCTGGCCGGTTTCCTGATTGAGGTCGGGATGGGCCGCAGAGAGCCGGAATTTGTTCACGACATCTTTGCCCACGGAAAGCGTACCGCCGTCGTCCCCACCGCCCAGCCGCAGGGGCTCTTTCTTTGGAAGGTCTTTTATTAGCCTCTGCCGCAGTCCATTAGAATTCTGTTAAAGAGAGTTTGCGGCTTGTCGTGGCACATCCTGTGCATTATCTCACCCTGAAACTTTCGAATAAATGGGGGTTCGATGGGATGATGAATAACGGGGATGAAGGGGTGTCGGCAGGGCATGTGGATTATGACACATGTGATTTGTCAGGTTTTGTGTCTCACCGGAACTTTCTCGATGTAAAAACCACGGTAGGGGATGCCAGTGAGATTTTTCAGAGAGAAGAGTGCAATTATCTGGCGGTTGTGGATCAGGGCGCGGTCGTCGGAGTGTGTCCGCTTAATATTCTGAGCAGTCTGTGGGCGAATCGATTTGGACACGCTTTGTATGATCGCGACCCGATTGTCCGCCACATGGAGCATCGGGTGCAGATGTTGCATCAGGGGGTGCGCCTTCGCGATGCGCTTCAGACCTTTTTTTCTCAGCCGATTCATGACCTGAATCAGGATGCCATCCTGGTGGATGAAGAGGGGCACTACCTGGGCAATATTGAGGCCCGTCAGATTGTATCTCTCCAGCAGGGGCTGTTGGATATGCAGTTGCAGAAAACGCGGCAGATGGCGGAAAATATGGCGGATATGAACCGGCAACTCAAGCAGGCCAACCGCGCAGCGCTGAAAGCCAGCGAGGCGAAAAGCAGTTTTCTTGCAAATATGAGCCACGAAATCCGCACGCCCATGAACGGTATCATGGGCATGAGTCAACTGCTTCGATCGACCCAGCTTGATGCAACGCAGCAGGAGTATATCGATGACATCTGTGATTCATCCCAGGCGCTCCTGAGCATCATCAACGACATTCTTGATCTGTCCAAGGTGGAGTCTTCAAACTTCGAGTTGGAGGCCGTCACGATTGATCTGCGCGATCTGCTCCGATCACTTTGCCGTCTGTTTGCGGTCAATGCGTCTGAGCGAGGGTTGGAACTGGCCTGCATGATCGATCCATCGCTTCCGGAGAGGATCATCGGCGATTCCACCCGAATCCGTCAGGTGCTGGTGAATCTGCTTTCGAATGCCATCAAGTTTACAACGCAGGGGCACGTATTGTTGATGGTCGGTTATACACCGGGAAAATCCGGCGGCAAAAACGAGATATGCTTTCATGTGGAGGATACCGGAGTCGGCATGGAGGCCTCCTCCCTTGAACATATTTTCAATCCCTTTGTACAGGCGGATGTTTCCACCACGAGAAAGTTTGGAGGGACCGGTCTGGGCTTGACGATTTCCCGGAGACTGGCCCGGGCCATGGGCGGGGATCTTCGAGTGCAGAGTGAAAAGGGCGTTGGATCAACCTTTCTTTTTACGGCACAGGTTGCGGTTCCGAACGAAACGGTTCTGCCTGTGGTTCAGTTCCGTGGGCGGAAACGCATCCTTGTGGTATGCCCTTCAATGCTGACCGGCAGGACCATCCGACACCTGACGGATAGCCTCGGCATTGAGGCGGTTGTAACAAGGAGTCCTCGGGAAGCCATCAAACATTTGCAGGTAACAGAACCCTCTTTTGACGGAATCGTTATCGATTCACACATAAAAGAGTCGGACTTCAGTCGTCTTAGCCGGATGGTCCGGATACACAGTCAGGCTGCTCCGATTCAGTTGATTACCTTGTGCGGTATGGGGCAGGAGGTGCCCGGTTTCATTCTGAGCGGCGGTTTTACCGCTGTATTGAGAAAGCCGCTGTTTGTTCCGGATTTGGTAACCGCACTCTCTGAAGGCAGACTTCCGGATTATTCCTCGGTGCAGGCCGAATCCTCAGTCGGTCAGTGTGAGTCAAATCATATATTCGGGCGTCGGGCGCTTCTCGCCGAGGATAATATTGTCAATCAGCGGGTCATGATGCGAATGCTCGAAAAACTGGGGATGGAGGTCGTCGTTGTTCCCGATGGAAGTCAGGCGGTAAAGGCGTTTGAGACTTCGGCATTTGACGTGGTACTCATGGATGCCCAAATGCCCGTAATGGACGGAATTGAGGCCGGAATGTCAATTCGCCGATTCCCCGGTGGAAACGAGACACCGATTGTTGTCGTTACTGCCAATGCTATGAAAGGAGAGCGAGAACGGTTTCTTGCCCTCGGCTTTGATGACTATATTTCCAAGCCGGTCAATGCGGATGTGCTTAAGGATGTTTTGAACCGGCTGTTCTCGATCGATAGCTCATACCCTGCCCGTTTTGCTGTTTAGCCGATAAAGGAGCCCGGTTTTTCTGTCTTCTGTCCGTTTGCTGATTCGGTCCGGTTGTCGTGTGCCGCCTCTTGAATCTTCTGCATTAACTGGTTGCATCTCTGAAACATCGGCGTATACATGCCCGTTCGTTTTGCGGAACCACGATTTTTGAGTTCCGTTCATTCGGGGTCGATTTCTTGCGATGGGCGCGGGGAGCATGGCTTCGATTAATTGCAGCCATGTGCTGAGCAAGGATATCATGACATTCAATGATCTGGGGCTGAGCCCCGAAACACTTAAATCCATTCAATCCCTTGGATTCGAAACACCGACCCCGATTCAGGCGCAGGCGATTCCCGTACTGCTCACCGGCGAGCGGGATTTTGTCGGTCTGGCTTCGACGGGAACCGGTAAAACAGCCGCCTTCGGCCTGCCGCTGCTGGAACGGGTCGACCCGTCCATCGAAGCGCCGCAGGCGATTGTGCTCAGCCCGACCCGCGAACTGTGCCTTCAGATTGCCGACGACCTGCGCAAGTTTTCGCGTCATCGTTCCGGTCTACGGATTACCGCTGTTTATGGAGGCTCCAACATTGTCACGCAGATCCGCGAACTGAAGCAGGGTGCGCAGGTGATTGTGGCTACACCCGGACGTCTTCTCGATCTGATCGAGCGCCGGGCCGCCCGGTTGGATCAGGTTTCGATGGTGGTGCTCGACGAAGCCGACGAAATGCTCAACATGGGCTTTAAGGATGAACTCGATGCCATTCTGGAAAAGGCTCCGGAGCAGCGCGTGACCTGGCTCTTTTCCGCCACCATGGCCAAGGGCGTGGCCCGCATTGCCCAGAACTATCAGCACGATCCCGTTGAAATCTCCGTGGGCGGACGCAACGAATCCGCCGCCAATATTGAGCACTACTGTTTCATGGTTCATGAAAAGGATCGTTATACCGCCCTGAAACGGATTCTGGACTACCTGCCGGAAATCTATGGCCTCGTATTCTGCCGGACCCGTGCCGAAACGCAGCAGGTGGCCGAAAAGCTGATGGCTGACGGCTATTCCGCCGATGCCCTCCACGGCGATCTGTCGCAGGCGCAGCGCGATTATGTCATGCGCAAGTTCCGTCAGCGGACCGTGCAGGTGCTGGTGGCGACCGATGTGGCGGCGCGCGGTATTGACGTTGATGACATCACGCACGTAGTCCACTACAAGCTCTCCGACGAAGTGGCGGCTTACACGCACCGCTCCGGTCGTACGGCGCGCGCCGGTAAATCCGGCGTTTCAATTGCGCTGATCAATATGCATGAGCGCCGCCGCATTGCCGAGCTTGAGCGCCGGAACAATATTCAGATTAAGCTGGAAAAAGTGCCCGATGCCCGCGCCATCTGCGAAAACCAGCTGCTCGCACTGATTCATCGCGTGGTTGAGGTTGAGGTGAACGAAGAAGAGATTCGCGATTATCTGCCGCCGGCCTACGAAGCACTCTGCCATCTCGACAAGAAAGAGATCATCAAACGCTTTGTTGCCGTCGAGTTTAACCATTTCCTCGACTACTACCGCGACGCCGAAGACATCAACGCCAAGTCCAAGCCGCCGCGCCGCGAACACCAGCCCGGTCAGCAGCGTTCGGATAACGCCAAGCGCAACCGCCGGATGCAGGCGTACGACACCAAGCGTTTTTCCGTGAATGTCGGCCGTGTTCACAAAGTGAACGCCGGTGCAATCGTCCGGCTCGTCTGCGAAAACTGCAACCTGAAATCCAACCAGATCGGCGCCATCGATCTCGGTCGCGACACCTCGTTCTTTGAAGTCTCGAAAGAGGCCGCCGGCGCTATTCGTTCCGGCATGAACAACCTTACGCTGGACGGTCGCAAAGTGAGCATCCGTTCTGCTTCCGGCGAGGGCCGCAAGCCGCAGCCGCGCCGTCGCCCGCGGGATTAGGTTGAGGTAGGGACGGCTCGCTGAGCCGTCCGCACCTGTAAATGTAGTGCTTTCGGCGAATCAGCGCTACCGTTCGCTTTCTTTCGGGCGTTTTCGGGCCGGGTCGGCCAGCCGCATCGCCAGGAGCCAGAGCCCGATAAACGGCAATGCGCCGACGGGGAATAGAATGAACGAGAGGCCCATCAATTCCCATGAAGGTTCAACGTCGAGCATGCGAAGCGGGCAGCTGAGCAGCCCCGCCAGCAGCATTTTCCAGATTCGGTTTTTCCATGTCGGAGCCAGATAGGCATAGGCGAATGCCGGGATGATAAGGATGGCATTCAGTAAAATGAATGGATCGAAACGCAGTGCTGGAGCGTTGGTTCCTTCAATGAACGGTTTCAACGGCATAAGCTGAAGTGCGCCACCGAGAATAATTCCCGGAAGAAATGCCGGAAGATTCCAGCCTTTTCGGCGGACGATGCAGACGGTTGCGGCGAGGCTCATCCCGAACGCGGCGCCGCGCAATCCCAAGTCGGACGGAGACATTACTCCGCTACAGAATCCGGCCACGGCGCCGGATAAAAGCATGAGCATGAGGGTTTTCTGTTCCGGTTTCATACGGCCACCTTTGTTTTTCTTTTGAATCGGGTCCAGTGGATAAATCGCGGATCAGTCAGCCCCATAGCCAGCAGCCACAGGATCAGAAAGATGACGGTCCCTCGTGCGTAATAATCGAGAAATATACCGCGGTTAATGCCGCCGATCCTTAGAGCAGTACTGACGACTCCGGCGGTCAGCAAAAGGGGGAGGCGTAAAGCGATATTGGAATGTCCGTATGCATAGGCATAGGCAGGAATAGCAAAGATTGCGACCATCATGGTGTTAACAGCTGGAGCGGTCTCTTCGACGGGGGCAAATTGATCGTAGCTTAGAAGGAGCAGGCTGAGCGCCGGACCCATTAGAAACGCGTGCCATGACCATCCTTCGCGGCGGATCCATAGAACGGTAAGAGTCAGCATGCATCCGAACACCGCCCCGCGGACGCCGAAATATGCAGGCCAGTCCGAGCCGCTGAAATAGCCGGCAACGGTTCCTAGAGTGATCATGGTGTAGGCGTTGCGCAATATCCGGTTCATACTGGTTCCTTTTGCTCATTCTGCCCGCAGACCATGGCAAAGTAGCCGGGAAGGGGTTCTGATCCGGCGGTGCGGCAGATCTGCTCGCTGGTTTTCTCTGAAAGGGGAAAGCCTTCCGCGGCGTGCTCGTTGACGAGGGCGTGGTGTTTCTGGATAAAACAGTCGCAGCGCGGATTATCCCCCATGGCTAGATTCATTTTTTTCCAGATAGTTGCGAGCGGGGTGTTTTTTACGCTGCCGAATCCCAACGGCGTGAAGTCGCACGGGCAGACCGTTCCGTCTGGCTGGATGTACAAATGCTGGGTTCCGGCGCCGCATCCGAATATTTCAGGACTCTCAATCTGGTTGAAGGCACAGACCTTGGGCGGTTTTTGTCCGCGATTGGTCCGGATGTGAAAGTCGCGCAGCGTCCGGATTCGTTCGGGATTCAGCAGGGTGTTTTCATCGGCGCCGGCCAGTTCGCCGCAGGGCATCGGTTCCACGATCCGATATTCATGGATGCCGAGTTTACGGCCGAGCGCATATACGCGTTCATACATCTTCGAGTCGATAAAGCTTCGGGTGGCGACGCTGCTGATCAGGGTGTAAAATCCGGCATTTTTAGAATAGCGGACGGTTTCAAGTGCCTCGCCGAAGGTTCCTTTTCTGCCGCGCATCCGGTCGTGCTCTTCCGCGTTGTCAAAATCGAGACTGACACAGCATGCCCAGAGTCCTGCGGTATTCAGGATGTTCATCTTTTCTTTGGTAAATCCGGCGCCGGACGTGAATAGAATCGTATTCATACCGAGCCGTTTTGCTTCGGATACCAGTTCCGGGAGATCCGTGCGTTCAAGCGGTTCGCCTCCGGTAAATCCGACCAGACTGGTGCCGAGTTCCTGCAACTGACGCAGGGTGTCGAGCCATTGGCCGGTTGTCAGTTCACTTTCAAGATTGCGCTGGGCGCTGCAGTGGCTGCAACGGCATGGACATTTTGAGGTGACGGCAATGAACGCGGAAACCGGGCTCAGGTGACGCCCTGAAAACAGGTTGTCAAACATCCGCTCATAGGCCGGGCCGGGAAAGGGCGGCATGAAGGAGTTGAGCACCCATTGCCCGTTGTGGCGGGTGAACATTTCGCCATCGAGCCACCGGCGTACAAATTTCAGCGCGTGTCCGCGGCGGCCTCGTCCCTTTAGATCGTCGTACACCGGATCCGGGATGCGCCGGACGCCGTTGGCCCTGAGTCTGGCCAGCGAATGCAACGGCTTGGCCGTGATGCGCGGGTCGAGCATCATGCAGGCAATCTGGAAGGTCTGCTTATTCATTTTTGCAGTACTGCCATGATGTAGTGATGTTCCAGAGGCGCTGTTTGTTCGATAAGATAGCTTTCAAAACAGTCGGCGACTGCTGGATCATCCTGAAGGGGAAGCATGGCATCGAAGCCGGCGAGAATGCCGGTGGTCAGCAACCAGTCGAGCGAAGCATCCGATGCATCGCATATGGAAATCCGTCCTTCATGACTCCATTCAGTTGTCAGGCCGGCGGCTCGCGCCTGTTGTTCCAGCTGATTCCATGTGCGGGGGAAGCGCGGAAAACTGAGTGCGCAGAGTTTTCCGGGATGGTGCTGCATGGTTTTACGGAAGGCGATGTAGATCGGTCGCAGGGTATCCATCAGATTGACCACGAAAGCAAAACGACCTCCGGCCTGCAGCACTCGCGACGCCTCGCGAAGGATTTCTGCGGGTTTTGAATAGCCGATGGCCCACGCAGACACAATAAGCTCGGCCTGAGCGCCCGGCTGCTGCCTGAGAAAATCCAGCATGTCTCCCCGTACGAATACCACGGAGCCGGATTTTACCGCATTCCGGGCCGCATCCAGCATGCCCTGCGAGATATCCTGCGCGGTAATGGATGTCTGCGGATATCGGGCGCACAGCCATCGCGTGGTTTCGCCGGTGCCGCATCCGAGATCGAAAACGGTTCCGGATACGGTGTCCGGCAGTCTCTCCATTAATCGATGCGTGATGGGGCGCAAATGCTCAAGCCAGGATTGCTCATAGTTGCCGGAAAGCCGGTCATAACTGCGCTCGACATCCCCGCCGTCAATCCACCGGTTGGTTAGAGCGAGCTTCGCAACCCGCAGGTTCAGCCGCAGGCAATCGCTGTATTTCCGGTGCATCAGATCGGACCGCATCCGCTGAGCAATATAAGCATTAAAAGCATTGCAATGGCACAGAACTTCATCATGACACACCTCCCGTTTAACTGTTCCCTATCACTGATAGTCTATCGCCTTGGCGAGGGAAGGAAAGTGTAAATCTTTGGGGCGTTTGTGGATGGATGCTGTTGCGCGATGATTATTCTCTGCTTCGACACCGCCGGATGGCTTTATCAAGTTCATGCTGGCAAGGTGCGTGGTCATGATCGCACTCGCCGCCGGTATAATATGCTTCAAGAGTGGGGAGAGCACGTGAATCGCGCATTTGTCCGATGACCCATATGACATGGTTCCGATCTGTCTGGGAATGTGTATCGGAATCAAGGTAGGCCAGTAACGAATCCAGATCATTATCAGGGAAAGGGTGTGCGGTTTGGGCGGTGGCTATCCATTTTCTGCAGGAGACCTTGATTCTGAGCTTGATCGCGCCAGCCGTGCAGGCCAGTCCGGCCACGAGTACAAGCATGGCGATCCCGAACACTCTGGATGCGGATTTCATAGCGATAACGATTTGATGCTAAGCGCCGCGGGGAGGCAATGTTAAAATGGCTTTTCATTCAGGTGGCTGGGGATTAGCTTGTATCTTCTTGGAGGTTGAATGAAAAAAACGGTTTTGGTTACAGGAGCGACGCGCGGTATCGGGCGGGAGCTGGTGCGGCAGTTGACGGAGCTGGGTTTTTCGGTATTTGCCACCGGCCGCGATGAAGCATTGCTGGAATCCTTGAGGACGGAGACCGGTTGTTCCGGTGCGATTGCCGATTTAAGCGATCCGGCGCAGGTGATTGAGGTTTATCGACAGGCGGCTTCGGCGCTGGGTCAGGTGGATATCCTGATCAACAATGCCGGGCTGAATAACCGGAAGGCGCCGGTTTCGGAGATTAACCTGGCCGACTGGGAGCTTCAGTATGCCGTAAACGTGCGGGCGCCGATGCTGCTCAGCCGTGAGGCCATGCGGGAAATGGGGCCGCGCCGACGCGGACACATCGTTAATGTCGTCAGTACGATCGCGAAGACCTCGCAGCCGAACTATTCCATTTACTCCACCATGAAATATGGCTTCATGGGATTCACGAAGTGTCTGATCAAGGAGGCGCGCGAGGTAAACGTCAAGGTGACGGCGGTTTATCCCGGCGGCGTGGACACCGATTTCCGTGCGGAAGAGCGACCGGAGTATTTATCCGTCGAATCAGCGGCGCGGATGATCGTCCATTGCATTACAGCGCCGGACGATGTGGTGGTTCATGACATCACCTATCGTCCGATGGTGGAAAGCAATTTTTAACCGGTCCGGCGCTTCGACTATTTATTCAGTTCCTGAATCTGGATTTCCATCTGGGGGGTCAGCCACATTTCCTGCGAGATCGGGAACCGCGGATGTTTGGAAAAGGCTTTTTCTACCGCGAGGTAATCCTTGGTGATGTAGGTCTTCAGAAGAAGGGCGCAGTGATCTCCCGTCCCGGACGCGGCCAGTTCCGGGCTTTCCAGTCCGGCGTTCTTTAACTCTTTTTCCAGTTCCGATTTGAGGGCCTCGGCATCGCTTCCTTGAGCCATGAAGACAAACAGCTTGGGACGGCTGGACGGCATGGATAGATATTTTTCAGCATTTTTAGGGGGGGCTCCGACAAGGTCTTCATAGACTTCAAAAATCGAAATCGGAGCTTCCTTTTCGAGTTTTCTGTCAAGGATCTCTTTAATGGCCTCTTTATCACCCTTCAGCGAATCAATCAAACGATCATACAGTCCGACTTCGCGGGTGGATGCCGCTGCATCGATCAGCATGTTGAGCACCTTCGGGGACTTATTCGCGACGTGGGCCAGTCCGTAGTAAACCGCGCTGTAGCGAACGTCTGTTTCGGGGTCACTGGCCAGCTTCATCAGCAGCTTGACGGCCTCCGGATTCGGCGTTTCAAGGTTCTGAATAAAGTGTTTTCCCAGCAGGCGGGCGGTCACACTCCGTACCGGCAGAGCAGGATCATTTGCGCAGACCGTCAGTCCCGGAATAAAGGATTCATCGATCTCTCCTTCATATTTCCCCTGAGTAATCATGGATAACGAAAATAGTTTTAGATCCGGCGGTCCGCTAACGAGCATTTCCTGAATAGAGATTACTTTCGGCGCATTTTCGGTGTCAGGTCCCGTTGGCGGAGTGTTGGGCGGTACCGGGGTTTCTGAGTACACTGCGGTCGTAAGCAAGAGTGATGCGGTTAAAATAATTAGTTTGTTCATACAATGATCTCCATTTTCAAGATGGACAAACGTAGGAAACAATTCATTCAAAAACAAGTACGATGTGGTGTTGCCGATATTCGGGCTGAAAGGATTCAGAATCTTGGTTAATTATTTTGCAAGCCGGGCGTGCCGGTGGAATATTCGAGAGCCTTGAATGGAGAATGTGCAACTTGTTACAAACGAAAAAAGCATTTGTAATAGAGGCGGAAGCGGTCAGCTGATAGTCATGTGTTCAACCCAAGGAGGACAACAGAATGAAAAGGGGAATTTATAAACAGGTCGCCGTAATGGTGGTGGCCGTTGCCGGAGTGGCTCAGGCCGCAGTGATTGAAAAGCCCGTGGGCGTTCCCGGAACGATGGTTTCGGTGACGGCATCGGATCTGCATGGATTGATTGACGGAGTCGGCGCTGTGGCGGCTTCAGTTTCTCCCATGGCTAACGGGATGATGCTGAAAAATCTACTGGGAGCTCAGTTTAATGATCCGGGTCTTATGGCGGTTCCGGCAGGTAAAGGCCTGGCGGTTGTCATTGTGGACCAGACCAATTTTTTCGGTTTCGTGGAGCTTACCGAATCGCATGCCGCCGGATACTCTTCGATGCTTGAACAGAACGGACTCAAGACAAAGTATGTCGATGGCGTAATGGTTGTGGGCAAGGATGCCTCGCAGTTGGAAAAGGGCGTCGGCATGATTTCTTCTGTCAAATCATCGGTGCTGGCAAAACGGAGCCCGACCCTGCGTCTTTGTGCCGAGCCGGCGTGGGCGTATGAACAGAATAAACAGCAGGTTGACAGCATGCTGCAGATGATTCCTATGATGATGGGCATGAACCTCCAGCAGGCTCCCGGAATGGATCCGGCGGCCCTCCAGGGAACGATGCGGATATTGGAAGGAGAAATTCGCGCCCTCGTTTCCATTGCAAAGCAGTGTGAGAAGGTTGAGATCGTTCTTGATCCGAGCAATGGCGCTCTGCGTATCAGCGAAACCCTCCTTCCCAAAGAAGGCAGCCGTATGGCGGCCCTGCTGAATGCCCCTAAAATGATTGCACCGAATCCCCGGGTTCAGGCGCGAATGCTCGGCGATGCCGCCATCGCCCTTGACGGAACCCTTTCCAATCCCGAAGCACTGACGACCTTCTTCTTTGAAGAGATCAAGGTGATTCTTGCGGAGATGGGCCTCGCCGCCGACTCGATGGATGAGATGAACGCTGAAATGAAGAAATGGATGGATCTGTATGGCGGCTCATTCTGCGAGTCCATTGATCTCGGCGGGGAAAATTTTGTTTCCGTCAACTATGCGATTGAGCTGAAAGAGGGCGCAAACCCGTTGGCTGCCTTCAAGTCCATGAGTGACGACATGGCGCCGTTCCTCGAACTCTATGAAGGACTCGGCATGCCGATGAAGATGGAATTCGTTGAAAATGCCCGCGAATACAAAGGGGTGAAGGTTCATCAGTTCAAGGTCAACCTTGATATGCCGGGAGACCAGATGGAAGCGGCTGCCATGATGAATATGAACCTCAGCAACATGGTCTACGACGTCGCTGTATGTGATAACCTGATGCTCTATTCCATGGGCGGCTCCGGTCTTGATGCCATGGTCGACCGTGTGAAGGATGCAGAATATACGGTAACTCCTCTTAAGGCTCGGACGGTTTATCCGGCAAACGGATTTTATTATAGCGATATTGATATCGGTAAATATATGGCCGGTATTTCAAAGGTCATGCCGGCCGATGCCGGAAATCCGCTGCCGCAGATTGCAGGTATGCTTCAGGGGGCTGAGCCGATTACCTCGGCCGGATTTACTGAAGACGGAATGATGATGTGGAGTGTCAATGTTCCGGGATCGCTGCTTGGGCGGGTCGGTCAGGCGGTCATGATGATGCAGATGCAGCAGATGAGCCAGCCCATGCCCGGCGCCATGCCGATGGAGGTGCCGTCGGCACTGCCGATGCCCTGATGCTGTCCTGTTGATCAGCCAAGGCCGGCTTCGGGGTTCTGCTCCGTCCGGCCTTTTTTTGTGCCATTGGATTTAATAAAGGAGGATGCAATGAAATGTCATGAAGTTGATTATTCGATTATCGGAAATGACCTGCAGGTGGTCGAAGTGGAACTGGATCCGCGCGAAACCGTGATTGCCGAGGCCGGCGCCATGAACTGGATGGATGATAAGATTTCGTTTGAAGCTAAGATGGGTGATGGATCGAATCCCGGCGAAGGCATGTTCGGAAAGCTGCTGGGCGCCGGAAAAAGAGCGCTGACAGGGGAAAGCCTTTTTATGACACATTTTACCAATGTGGGTGACGGGAAACGCCGGGTAGCCTTCGGGGCGCCGTATCCCGGAAAGATTGTTCCGCTGGATATGGCCGCCTGCGGCGGCGAAATCCTCTGCCAGAAGGATGCATTTCTTTGTGCGGCCTATGGGACTTCTGTTGGAATTGCCTTCAATAAACGGCTGGGAGCCGGTTTTTTCGGAGGGGAAGGGTTTATTCTGGAGCGTCTGCGCGGCGATGGCATGGCTTTTCTGCATGCCGGAGGCACCGTGGTGAAAAAGGAGCTGAACAATGAACTCGTCAAGATTGATACCGGCTGCATTGTGGCCTTTACGCCGGGGATCGAATACAGCATTGAGCGCGTCGGATTGAAATCCATGTTCTTCGGAGGGGAAGGGCTCTTTCTTGCCACGTTGCGCGGCACCGGAACCATCTATCTGCAAAGCCTGCCGTTTTCCCGTCTGGCCGACCGGATTATCCAGCATGCTCCGAGCGCCGGAGGTCAGCGCAAGGGGGAAGGATCGGTTCTTGGTATTGTAGGAGACCTGCTCGGTGGCGATTAATCTTTCCGGCACCGGATGACCCAATCTCCGCTGTTTTCAGCGGGGATTTTTTTTATTGGGAAAACGAGAAGAGCGCGAAGCAGGATCCGATCAGCAGCAAAGGCGAAATGAGCAGCATACTGAGGACGCCGGCGCCGATCATTGGCCGGTGGGTGACAAATGAAACAATGGCGCTGGTCAGCAATACCGCACCGCCGATAACCAACGGAGCGGGTGAACTCGCGGAAAATGTAAGGAAGATGCATAGAATGGCAATGGCGAGAGAGCAAACGAAGCCTAAGAGAAAATCGAGGCCGCGTCTGTTTTTCATATCATCACTCATCGGTTTTCTCCTTTGATTGCATGAGTTTATTCTTTGCCAACAGGGTAAGCATTCCCGCGATACATATCCATTGAAATGTCGTCAATCCTGCCTGAATCGGATGGGTCCGCAGGAATTCCTCCAGAAAACGGAAGACAAAATAGGCCATGAAATAACCGGTAAGCAGGCTACCCGGTGCCGCCGTTTTCCGGCGCAGCAGAAGAATGGTCAAGGCGCCGAAGCAAAAAAGCATTTCATAGAGCTGGGTTGGGTGGCGTGCGATGCCGTCGCCAAAATCAATGCCCCATGGCAGGTTGGTCGGTTTTCCGAAACAGCATCCGCTGAGAAGGCATCCGATCCGACCGATCGCCATGCCCAGCGCAATGGGGGCTGCGAGCCGGTTTCCGTAACGACCCTGAATCCCCAGCCGTTTTTTGATAAACAGTACCGCCAGCGTGCCGCCGACCAATCCGCCCACAATGGTTCGTCCTGCCAGTAGAGTTTCCCAGCTCACGCCGTGCCGGAGATTCAGCAGCAGGATCGGCAGTTTCGCCCCGATTACGCCGCCGATCAGGGCAGCAAGGGCAATCGGAAACAGCGGCCCGGACGGCTGGTCCCGTTTTCGTATTTCAATCATAAAGAGTCCGGCGCCCGCGGCAATGGCCAGCAGCATGAAAAGTGGATAGGCGGGGAATCCATCCGGGCAGAATCCCCAGCCATCCGGCGCCTGATGTGTCAGCTCCATCATTTGGGTCGAGCTCCGATCCGGGGAAAGAAGCGGCCGATTTTATTCCGATAATTCAGATAAGCATCGCCGAAGGTGCGCGCCAGTTCTTTCTCTTCCAGATTGGATCGATAAACCATGGCCGGAATAAAGATCAGTGCATTTTCGACGGCGGCCAGCGGGTTCAGGTAGGCGAGGGCTGCCCCGAAAAACATCCAGATGATGGAGGCATAAAGCGGGTGCCGGACGATGCGGTAGGGGCCGTCGGTGACGAGCTGCTGGTCGTCGTAGATTCGTACATGGTCGGCCCAGTTGGTTTTGAGAAAAATACGCCCCCATATATTAAAGGCCGCACCGAACAGCATGAGTCCGAGCCCGGCTGATCGTACAAAGATCCATTGATCTGTATTCATCGCGCTCCATCGAAACCGGATGGTCAGGTAGAGCAGGAGAAAGAACGCTGTCATGCTGGCCGTTGCCACCGGGCTGCGCCGTTCCCTGAACGAGCGTGACTTCCCGGTATTCAGGAAATTGAATGCGATGGCCGCCAGCATAGCCAGCACGCACAGGGATGTAACGGCGTCTGCAATCAGATTAAACACGGGGCATTTCCCTGTAGAGGGTGTTATATGCGGAAAACGGAATTTTGGTTCCGTCCGGTTGTAGAACATGGGCACATTCCCGGCAGGCGCGGTTCAGGTCAAAATTCCAGTCATCGAGAAAGCCGGAGACCGTCAGGTGGAAAAACCGGTCATGCACGAGGCGGGAGCGCTCTTCGATTGATCGGCTCAGCAGGTCGGGCGGGAGCCGCTTGGTCAGCGCTTCCAGGATTGGTCCTCCCTTGCATAAGCAGGCGCCGGCGGCGGCTTCCATCAGATCCTCGACCGATGCGGTGAGCGGATTTCCTTTCCACGCGTCGGACAGCACTCTCGGAATCGGCTGCCATGTTTTATTGATCTTTTCGAGATAGACCATGCTTGCCAGCCCGCAGGAGAGCGGAATGAAATCCTCGGTCCCGACCAGGCTGCCTGCAGATTGACTGAGCACATTGACAATTTCAGTCTGAGTTACCCGCTCTTCCGGTATACCCTGCTCCGGGTTTCGTCCGAAATAGGCCTCGCACTGATAATTAATGCCCCGCACCGCAGGATGTTCGATGGCAAATTGAAGGAGCTCTCCGACCGATTCCAGATTCAGGTTCCGGCGCACGGTAACCACCAGTGTTGCTGGAATTCCATGCTCCGCCAGAAGGTTCAGCGCCCGCAGTTTTTCTTCCAGAAGCGCCTTGCCTCGAAGTGTTTCGTAAATCCGGTCGTTCAATCCATCAAACTGGAGATAAACCTCAAATCCGTTTCCCAGTCGGGCGAGCTCCGCGACATCAATACGGCCGTCCTGCAGCGCCAGCCCGTTGGTGTTGAGCATTACATATTTAAACGGCCGCTGCATGGCGGTGCGAAGAATAGGAAGAATTTGCGGGTGCGTGGTGGGTTCGCCGCCGCTGACCTGCAGGATTTCCGGCTTTCCGTTGGCGGACTCCACGGCGGAATCGAGCATTCGTTCAATGGTTTTCAGTGGAAGGAAAGAGCCGCTTCCTGAGTCGGCATAGCAAACCGGACAGCCCAGATCGCAGGAATCGGTGATTTCGATCAGCGCGATGCAGCTTTTCTGTCGATGCGCCGGGCACAGCCCGCAGTCAAACGGACAGCCGCGTTCTGCCGTTTTCTGGCTGTTTTCCGGTGCGGTATTCGGTCGCCGGCTCGATTCCCACCGCCGGTAAAGGGCGGCATCATGTTCGACGAGGGTATCTCTGGAGCCGCAGGCCGGGCAGTCGGAGTGAAGGTAGAGAGCTCCGTTGAGTTCGACGGTTTGCGCCGGAACCGCCGTTCTGCAGGCTGCACAATAAGACTGAGTATGAGTTAATAGTTCCATTTTGAGCCATTCTGTCATGGGCCATGACGCCATCAAGGTATTTTCCCGTTTTTCTTTGTGCGTTTTGCCGGATGAACAGCTATCCTTCCCGCCATCTTTTTCAACGCATTGGAACGAAGGAATACAGCATGATTTACAGAATTGAGATCGGATTGAAAGACGGTGTGCCGGATGCACGCGGTCGTGGAGTGATTCATCGAGCTGCCGGCGCCCTGAAGATGGAGCTTACGGATTGCCGCACTCGCGACATCTATAAAGTGGTTGCAAATATTGATGATTCGCTGGCGGCCACGGTCCAGAAAACCTTTGCTGATCCGGTGGTGGCCGAGTCCGCCATGGGGCGCCTTCCGGCGCCGGAATCCTTTGACTGGATGCTCGAAGTCGGATTCAAGCCGGGTGTGACCGATAACGTTGGCCGTACGGCCCGCGGAGCTCTCAAGGATATCGTCGGTCGTGACCTCGATTGGGAAGAACAGGTTTATACCTGTATTCAGTATTTCCTTTCCGGCAGCCTCAGCCGTGAAGATGTTGAGCATCTGGGCAAAGACCTGCTGGCCAATACCCTGATCCAGACCATTTCCGTCTTCTCGAAGGAGGAATGGCTGGCGTCCGATCCGGATGTCAGTGCCCCGATTTTTGACGATCATCCCGAGATCAAGGTGAACACCATTGAGCTTCCCGATGATGATGCGGCGCTGATGAAGATTTCCAGTGACGGCATTCTGTCGCTCTCGCTCGACGAAATGCGGGCCATTCGTAACCACTACCTGCGCGACGACGTCAAGGCGCACCGCGCCGAGCTCGATCTGCCGGAATGGCCGACCGATATTGAGCTCGAATGTATCGCCCAGACCTGGTCCGAGCACTGCTCCCATAAGATTTTTGCCGGAACGGTTAACTACAGGGACGAAGAAACCGGCGAAGAAGAGACCATTCATTCGCTCTACAAAAGCTATGTTAAAGCCTCCACCAAAAAGGTCGAAGAGTCGATCGATTGGCTGGTGTCGGTCTTCACCGATAATGCCGGCGTTGTGAAGTTTGATGACGATCAGCACATTGTCTATAAGGTGGAAACGCATAACTCGCCCTCCGCACTCGATCCCTACGGCGGCTCCATGACCGGCATTGTTGGCGTCAATCGCGACCCTATGGGGACCGGTATGGCGGCGGAACTGGTTTCGAATGTCTGGGGCTACTGCCTCGGTTCTCCGTTCTACGACAAGCAGGTTCCGGAAGGGCTGATGCATCCGCGCCGTATTCGCGATGGTGTGCATGAGGGTGTAATCGATGGCGGCAACCAGTCCGGCATTCCCTACAGCCGCGGATTCGAATGTTTTGATGAACGCTATCTTGGTAAGCCGCTGGTTTACTGCGGAACGCTGGGCAAGATCCCGGTAACCGTGACCGGCGGACCTTCCGAGCGCAAGGAAGTGGAGATCGGCGACTGGACCGTCATGTGCGGCGGTCGCATCGGCAAGGACGGCATTCACGGGGCCACCTTCTCGTCGGAAGAGCTGCGTACGGAATCGCCGGCGCAGGCGGTACAGATCGGCGATCCGCTCACCCAGCGCAAACTGTATGAATTCCTGATCGAAGCCCGGGATCTCGGGCTTTACCGCTGCATAACCGACAACGGCGCCGGCGGCATTTCCTGCTCTTTCGGTGAAATGGGCAAATATTCCGGCGGGTGCGAGTGCGAACTGAAGGATGCGCCGCTGAAGTATGAAGGGCTGCAGCCGTGGGAAGTGCTCGTGTCCGAAGCGCAGGAACGCATGACGCTGGCCGTTCAGCCGGAATGCCGCGAGGCGTTCGAAGCGCTGGCTAAACAGCGCGACGTGGAGGTGGCTTTCATGGGGCGCTTCAACGATTCCGGATACTTTACGGTGAAGCAGGATGGAAAAGTGATTGCCAGCCTTGATATGGATTTCCTCTATGAAACCGGCTGTCCTACGCTTGTTATGCCGGGCGTGTGGAAAAAGCCGAATATTCCGGCGCCGGTGGTCGAGAAAAAGACCGACTATTCCGAAACACTGACCAAGCTGATGGGCGATCTGAACATTTGCTCGCGCGAATTCAAGAGCCGCATCTATGACGGTGAAGTGAAGGGCCTGAGTGTCGTGAAACCATATGTCGGCGTTAATGCGGATGTTCCGTCCGATGCCACGGTGATGCGGATTGATTATGAAAACAAGCGCGGCGCGGTACTGGCCGAAGGGATTAATCCGTGGTTCTCGGATATCGATACCTACGATATGACGGCATCCGTGATCGACGAGGCGGTCCGGCGCATTATTGCGGTCGGCGGTTCGCTGGATCGTATCGCGATTCTGGACAACTTCTGCTGGCCGGATCCGGTTGAATCTGAAAAGACGCCGGACGGCGCCTACAAGATGGCCCAGCTGGTTCGTTCTAATAAGGCGCTCTACGACTATACGACGCTTTACAAGGTGCCGGCGGTTTCCGGTAAGGATTCCTGCAAGAACGACTCCACCCGCGGCGGCAAGAAAATCTCTATTCCGCCGACCCTGCTGATTTCTTCGCTCGGCCAGATTGATGATGTCAATAAAGCGGTCACCATGCCGCTGAAGGATGCCGGCGATGTGATTTATGTGATCGGCGATACCCGTGATGAGCTTGGTGCGTCGGCTTATTACCGCCTGCTGGCAGAAGAGCAGGGTGTTCCGGAAAACTATGGTGGCATCGTGCCGTCCGTTGACGGAGAAACCGCACTGAAGATCTACACCGCCATGAACAAGGCGACGGATGCCAGGCTGCTGAAGTCGGCCACCACGCCGAGCAAGGGCGGACTGGCGGTCTCGTTAGCGCTCATGTGCATTGGCGGTCAGCTGGGTGCTGAAATCGATCTTTCAGGCATTGGTCTGGATGCGGATGCTGCGCTTTTCTCGGAATCCAACAGCCGTTTTGTGGTTTCGGTTGCGCCGGAGAAGGCCGCGGAACTTGAGTCGTTATTTGCCGGTCTTCCGATTCAGAAGATCGGGGTATCAACCGTTGACGGTAAGCTGGTGATCAAGGATGCGGTTGCCGCTGATATCGGTTCGCTCGTCGGTCCGTTCAAGTCCACGCTGCTGGGTGTATAGGTTCTGATAATGCGCTCAGAAGCAGTTATCAAAAATCAGCAACGCTGAAAGAACTGCGCATGCGGATTCCTGAAAGATCAGTTGTGTCGCGAAGGATTGTTTCGGCAATCCTCTTCGCAGTTCTTTGGGGAGCGCTTTTTCTTTTTTTGAGAGATCTTGAGCACGACGAGCAGTCTGCGCATCTTTCCAAGGAAACGGCGGTACTGGAAACGACGTATCGCTCGAGTATCGACCAATATCGCATTGCGACCGAACTTGTGGTTGAGAATATCATTCGTCAGCCGGAAATACTGACGTTGTTTGAACGAAGTGTAAACGGCAGCGAAGCTGAGCGGGAACTGGCCCGCAAAGAATTGTATGATCGTCTTTTGCCATTTTATGAGTCTTTATTGGATAAGGGGATCCAGATTGTCCATTTTCATGCAGCAGACACGACCAGCATTCTGCGCTTTTATATTCCCGATCAAAAGGATGATGTCCTGCGGGATTGCAGGGCATCGGTGGTATTGGCAAATCAGGAGCAACGGGTTGTTTCCGGATTTGAAATGGGGCGTGTAAAATCCGCGTTCAGGCATGTCTATCCGTTGTCTTTAAACGGAGAGCATCTGGGAAGCGTTGAGCTGAGCGTGCCCTTTTCGCAGGTGCGAATGGCCATGTCTGTGCTGGACCCTTCGCATGAATACCAGCTGCTACTGCGCAAAAAAGTGGTATTCGATCGGTTGTCAGAAGACAGAAGAGCATATTATCCTGCATCGACTCTCTCTCCGGACTATCTCGAGGAGCCGGGGAGCACTACTGAGTCGCCGCAGCACATCAGCGATATTCTGGCGCAGCTGATTCATAACAAAGAGGTTTCTTCAAGTCTGGCATCTGATCGGAGCTTTACAGTTCCGGTTCAACACGACGGAGTCTACTGGGCCGTCTCGTTTGCTCCGGTGTATGATGTAGAGCAACAGGTTGCGGGGTATTACATCTCATATGCTCAGGATTCCCATATCCTGAGCCTGCTCCGCGAATTCCGTTTCCAGCTGGGAATCGGAACCCTGCTGCTGGTCGGCGTTTTCTGGGCCGTGGGGCGCATCGTCTGGTCCCGCCGTGAGTTGATAAACGAAAAGCAGCACCTGCAGACCATAACGGATACGATCGGAGACGGTCTTTACATCATGGATTCAAAGGGATTGATCACAGAGATCAACACCACATTTACTGAGTTGCTGGGTTATGGGCCGGCTGACATTGTCGGGCGCATTGGCCACAACATTTTTCATTGCAATGGTCGGTCCGAACGAAAAAGCGACCTCGAAGAGTGCGACATTTTTCGCGTAGTCTCTGAAAATAATAATTTTGATGGCGAGGCTTCGTTCATTCACAAGGACGGACGTGTCCTTTCGGTTGAATTTAACAGCCGGCCTTTTGCACTGCTTTCCGGCGAAAAGGCTTCCATCACTGCATTTCGTGATGTTACCGAAAAGAAGCGGGCGGAGCGGTCATTAGCGGCCTACCGGCTTAAGCTCGAAGAGTTGCTGGAGCAGCGCACCGCGGAGTTGACAGTAGCCGAACGGCAGATGAGTGATACCCTTAAAGCGATGGATCAGGCCGGAATTGGATGCCACTGGGTTGATGGGAAAAGCGCTGAAATTGTTTATTCCAACCGTTCTGCTGCATCCATGCTGGGTTATACCCCGGAAGAGTTGATGGGGCTGAGCGTTCCCGATATAGATCCATATTTTACCCGGGAACGGTTTGATGAAATGGGAGAATCTCTTGCCGAGATCCGTTCCGTACGGATTGAATCAGAGCAGCTGCATCGCGACGGGCATCATGTGCCGGTCGAGCTTTCACTTTTCTGGATGGAGGGTGATTCGAGTCAGGCTGGAAAGTTCATCGCATTTATCACGGACATCACGAATCGCAAACAGATTGAGCAATCAACCCGGGAGGCGAAGGATGCCGCAGAATCCGCGAGTCAGATGTTGCGCCTGATTCTTGATACCATTCCGGTACGCGTGTTCTGGAAGGATCTTGATTTGAACTATCTTGGATGCAACCGGCTATTTGCAAAAGACGGTGGATTCAGCTGTCCGGATGATGTTATCGGTCTGTGCGACTTTGATATGGGATGGCGCGAGCAGGCCGATCTTTATCGGGCGGATGACTGGAATATTATCCGGAACGATGAGGTCCGGCTTGGATATGAAGAGCCTCAGACCACGCCGGACGGTCGACTCATCTGGTTGCGAACGTCTAAGATTCCCCTCAAGGATGCTTCGGGGACAGTCATCGGAATTCTGGGCGCTTATGAAGATATTTCCGGGTGGAAGGTGGTGGAGTCGGAGCTGCGCGAAGCCCGTAATGCTGCGGAAGATGCCACCCGCGCGAAAAGCCGCTTTCTTGCCAGCATGAGTCATGAAATCCGCACTCCGATGAACGGAATTTTGGGCATGATGTACCTTGCGCTCCAGACGGATCTGAATGATCGCCAGAAAAATTTTATCTCCAAGGCACACCGCTCCGCGGAAAACCTTCGAGGTATCCTGAACGACATTCTGGACTTTTCCAAGATCGAAGCCGGTCGTATGGAGCTGGAGATTATTGATTTTCGTCTCAAGGATGTCCTGGATGGCGTACTTGGGATGATCAGTGTAAAGGCGGATGAAAAAAAGATACATGTCGAATCGCATGTTGACGAGCGAATCCCCTGTACACTTTCCGGTGATCCGCTGCGTCTGGGACAGGTGCTCAGCAATCTGTGCGGAAATGCCGTCAAATTCTGTGGCGAGAACGACTCGATTCGGTTGTTTATAAAACTGCATTCAAAGGATGAAGATGAACTCATCCTGCATTTTTCGGTTCAGGATACCGGCATCGGCATGTCAGAAAAGCAGCATCAGTCGTTGTTCCGGGCGTTTAGTCAGGCCGATTTATCGACGAGCCGGAAATATGGCGGCACCGGCTTGGGACTCGTCATTTCTAAAAATATTGTCGAAATGATGGGTGGCGGAATCTGGGTCGAGAGCAAAGAACATGAAGGGAGCACCTTCCATTTTACGATTTGTCTCGGAGCCGCTCAGGAAGAGGATATTTCTTCTCCGGTGGTGTCGAGAAATACAGACGACAAATCAGATCGCCTTCTGTCCGGAATCCGTGTGCTGCTGGTGGATGACAACGAAATAAATCTGGAGCTGGTTCAGGAGCTTCTACTTCATCAGGGAGCTGAGGTGACATCTGCCGATAGTGGACTTTCCGCTCTGAAGCTGCTGGATGAACAGAAATTTGATGTGGTGTTGATGGATTGCCAGATGCCGATCATGAACGGTTATGAAGCGATAGGGCGGATTCGGGAGCGCGACGACCTAAAGGCTCTTCCGGTAATTGCGCTGACAGCGAATGCAACGCCGCAAGATCGGCAGAAGGTTCTTGCTGTCGGCATGAACGATCACCTTTCAAAACCGATTAATCCGTCGGATCTGTTCGATACGATCAAGCGCTGGGTCAGTCCCGGTGTTCCCGACGAATGACCCGTGCGGCTTTGTTTCGCGAATGATCCGTTCGTTTAACCTGTACGATTTCATGAAAGAAAAATTCATATCCACGATACTTTCTTCCACAGGAGCCGATTCCATTTCAGGACGGGAGACCATTCAGCAGCTCTGGAGCGGTTACGGCATGATCGAACGCATCCGGTTGGATGGCGCGGCGGTGAACAGCATAATTGTTAAGCACGTTCACTGGCCGACCGTGAACGACCATTCTCGGGGCTGGAATACCGATCTTTCCCACGAACGCAAGGTCCGTTCCTATCAAGTGGAAACGGCGTGGTATGCGCAATGGAGCGCTCAATGCGGGGAGGCATGCCGGGTGCCGCACTGTCTTGCCCTGGATACGGACGGTGAAGAGTTTCTTTTGGTGTTGGAGGATCTTGATGCGGCCGGATACAGTGGGCGCCGGCGCCGCATTTCGGAGGCGGAGCTTAATGCCTGCCTGATCTGGCTTGCACATTTTCACGCAACGTTTATGGGTGCGGCGCCGGCAGGATTATGGGAAACAGGGACCTACTGGCATCTGGAAACCCGGCCTGATGAGTTGCATGTCCTCTCAAAAGAAGACCCGGAACTTTGTCGGGCTGCTGCGGCGATTGATCGCCGGCTGAATGAGTCGCCATACCAAACGCTGGTGCATGGAGATGCCAAGCTGGCCAATTTTTGTTTTTCTCCGGATGGGACAAAGGTTGCCGCGGTGGATTTTCAGTATATCGGCGGTGGATGCGGTATGAAGGATCTAGCCTATTTTCTGGGAAGCTGCCTTGCTGAGCGCGAGTGCGAGTGTCGGGAAGCGGAACTGCTGGATATCTATTTTGAGGCACTCCGGAATGCCCTTGATTCATCGGTTGATATTGCGGCGGTTGAGCGGGATTGGCGTGCACTCTATCCGGTGGCATGGACCGACTTTCATCGATTTATCAAGGGGTGGAGTCCCGGTCATTGGAAAATTAACGACTACAGCGAACGGCTCGCCCGCAGGGTGATGGCGGAGTTAGGATAAATGAATCTGGAGCCTGAAATTCTCAATACATTGCTGGAAAAAGCCATTACGGCGGCGCGCCGGGCCGGAGCCGTTATTGCGGAAAAAACCGGTCGCGGTGTGGATGTGCTCACCAAAGAAAACGCACCCAGCCGGGCCTCCGCGGTGGTTACCGAAGTGGATTTTATGAGCCAGGAAGCCATTTTTGAAGTGCTTAAACCAACCTGCGGGGAGTTTGATCTGGCATTGCTTTCCGAAGAGAGTCCGGATGATCCGGCCCGTCTTGATAAGGATGCTTTCTGGTGTATTGACCCCATGGACGGCACACTCTGCTTCGTGGAAGGGACTCCGGGATATGCCGTATCCATCGGGCTGACTGCACGGTCCGGCGCACCGTTGCTGGGTGTTGTGTTTAATCCCGTGGATCTGGTGCTGTATCATGCGGTCTCCGGCGCCGGCGCCTTCCGTAATGGGGCGCCGTTCCGAGTGGATGCCGCCGCCGATGCAAAAGGAATGCCGTTGTCTTTGGTCAGTGATCAGGGCTTTCATGATCATCCGCAGTTCAATGAGATTATGGATGGGCTTGGTGCGATTGCGGATGATCTGGGATATGGCGGCGTCCGGGCGAATTTTCAGGGCGGGGCGGCCATGTGCTCGTGCTGGGTAATGGAGCAGGCGCCGGCCTGTTATTTTAAGTATCCGAAGTCGCAGGATGGCGGGGGAAGTCTATGGGACTATGCCGCAACCGCGTGCATTATGCAGGAGGCCGGAGGCATTGTTTCCGACAGTTTCCGGAATCCGCTGGATTTGAACCGCAACGGATCAACCTACATGAACCACTGCGGAATGATATATGCGACTTCGGCGCCGCTGGCGGACCGCATTGCTGCGTTGGGTCGTCAGCTTGCCTGATGGGATTATGTCAGGGCGGTCTCCGTCAGAGAATCCTGCATGCGGATCATTAACATCTTCAGTTTTTCAAACTGGATCGGCTTGGTAATGTAATCATCCATGCCGGCTTTCCGGGCCTGCTCGCACTCTTCCACCATGGCATGGGCGCTCATGCCGATAATAGGAGGCCGCGCTTGATGGCCATACCGTTTGATGATCGCCCGGGTGGCTTCGAGACCATCCATGCGGGGCATCTGAACATCCATCAGGATCATGTCATACTCTTTTTCTTCGATCATCTGAAGGGCTTCAATACCGTCGTTGGCAATGTCGGTGGTGCATCCCAGTTTTTTCAGCATGCGAAGGGCGACCTGTTGATTCAGCCGGTTGTCTTCCACCATCAGCAGGCTGAACGGGATCCTCGCGGATAGACCGTCGTTTAACGTGGTCTTCGAGGCTTCACGAGGCCTTTCAATACGCAGTATTGCTGCAATCTGGTGATAGAGATAATTCGGGCGCACCGGTTTGGTAAGGCAGGCGCTGACTTCCAGTTCTGATTCCGGCTTCATCATGCCAAGCGAAGATAGAATAATGACCGGAAGTTCATCCGCGCCACGGTGTTTCCGGATTTCGCGAACCAGCATGGTTCCATCCATGTGCGGCATTTGCATATCGCAGATCATCAGCATAAATTCTGCTCCGCTGCGAATTGCGGAATATGCCTCTTCGGGGTTGGAGAAGGTTGATGGATTCAGTCCCCATCGTCTCAGCTGGGATGTCAGGATCTTCAGGTTGGTCTCATTATCATCCACAACGATCACATTCCTCGACTCAACATTGAACGGCTCCTGTGAAGCATGGATGCTCTTGTATGGTTTAACCGCCGGAGTACGGATGGTGAAATAAAACGTAGATCCCTGACCGAGGATGCTCTCGACCCATATGCGTCCACCCATTAGTTTGCACAGCCTCCGGCTGATGGTGAGTCCGATCCCGGTACCTCCGAATTCGCGGGTGGTGGAGACGTCGACCTGATGGAATTCCTTGAACACATCATTAAGCTGTTCCGGCCGGATGCCGATCCCTGTATCCCGAACTGCAAACAGCAGCTCATACCCGTCATCCATTTCAGTTGTCGTTACGCTGAGACAGACCTCGCCCTCGTTGGTGAATTTTACGGCGTTACTCAAGAGGTTCATCAGAATCTGCTTCAACCGGATATCATCGCCATGGACAATGCCGGGGACATGCCCATCAATTTCGTAGACGAGTTCAATGCCCTTTTTGGTGGCCTGTGGAACGAGTGGCTGCAGGGCATTTTCGATACACGGGCAGAGATCAAAGTCGCGGTGCTCAATCTGCATGTGACCGGCTTCGATTTTTGAAAAGTCGAGTACGTCGTTGATGACGCCGAGCAGGGATTCGCCGCTGGAACGAATGATATCGGCAAACTCCCGTTGTTCCGGTTTCAGATCCGTTTCCAACAGGAGATCAGTCATCCCGATCACACCGTTCATCGGCGTGCGGATTTCATGGCTCATGTTGGCCAGAAAAGCGCTCTTATACCGTGTGGCCTTTTCGGCATCCACCCGGGCCTGTGCCAGTTCATCAATCGTATGCTGGAGGTCTTTGCGCATAAAAACCTCGATTGTGTGACTGCGAGCCATCGACCAGCAACCTGCAACACTGATCAGTGTCAGTATCGCCGCCATGCCGCCCAGCGAAGAGCGAACCGATCCGGACGTTTCATAATAGGCGGAAGATGGAAGGAACGAGATGGTTTTCCATGCATAGTCCCGAGCACAGATTTCGCAGTGACTTGCTTCAATTGGATGGCTGTGTTCTGAGCCCGATACCATGTTGTCGGGCAGCGGATGCAGGGTGGAAAAGCTCCATAATCCCTCGTCTGTTATGAACTGTCCGCTCTCTTTCGTTGAAATCCTGTGCCAGGCCTGCGGGTGGTGCCGAGCCATGGTGCACGCATGGTTTCCCAGCATGAAGCCCCATTCAAGTTCGGGCGAGGGTCCTTTCAGCCAATAGCCATCGCAGTTGACCAGCCAGACATGCCGACCCTGAGTCTCGGTCCGTTTACTCAAGCCGTTCAACAGATCGCCGCCGCAATAGTTGAGAATGACGGCACCTTTCTTTGTTCCATGGACATCGGTTACCGGCGTCCCTATGCGAATCATGGGTTTGTGTGGAAGTTCCACTTCTCCGTGCGCAATGTTCAGATCCAGTGGAGAGACATAGATGTGTCCGGGGTCGATGGCCATGGTGTCCTGAAAGTAGTCGCGCTCAAATTTGTTTTGAAGCTCTTCTTCCGGGACCGCAACCGGACCTTCGGGGGTTCGGTTGATTCGGACACGCTCCGTTCCATATACATCCATCAGGCGTATCTGATCGTAAATATTCTTCGTGCGCGAAAATGGAATCCAGAGTTCTTGCAGGTGCTCCCGGCCTTCTGGAGTATTAGTGTTCAGCAGTTGATAATGGCTGGTAAGATAGTTGAGATCCTCCCACAAGGTGTTCAGTTTGGTTTCGATAAATATATCCGCCGTTCGTACCGCCGCTTTTTCCTGTTCCGCGCGCAGTGATCTGATCCGCGTTGCTTCGGCCCGGTAAAGCAGGAGTACGCTTGCCATGATGAGAAATGCAAAGGGAAGGAACAGCAGGAGAGTATTCCGCAGTATGTGGCTGTGTATGAATTTCATCATTAGAGGTTAGCACACCGCATGAAATCGGACAATTCATTGAATTTATGAGCATATCATGAGGGTATTGTTTTGCCGGTTTTGAACGATTGCGGGAATGGCCGGTCCGACACGAAGCACACGAAAACGGGTTTGCCGAGTATTGAGCTTGAGGCCTACTTGCCGGACCGATATGAATAGAACATCATGAAAATCAGATTAACTCTTCTTCTCCAGCTTACGTCCCTTATCTGTCTTATAACCGATGCTCCGTTATGGGCCGACGGCGTGAGTCGCGAGCCGCCCCCGCAATACGCGGAATTTCTGGAGACGGAGCTGACGCCGCTCGATCCGTTGAAGGATCAGGTGGGCTATTTTACGCCGGAGGAGAGCAACCATGGCTGCATCCTGCAGGAAAACATGGTCTACGTAGATGCCGACGGTCGAATTTTTGAGGTTTATCACAACGCATTCAAAGCTCTGAGCAATGGTGATCTCGACGATATCGGTACCGATCTGTTTACGTTTCGCACGGATAATTCCCGGATTTACCTGATACGTGCAGAGACGATTCTTCCCGATGGAACCGTGTGTCCGGTCCCCGAAGAGGGAATCATGCTTCAGGCGCATCAGCAGGATCAGGATTCCATGATCTTCAGCGGCCGCAAGCAGCTCCGGTTGATCTACCCGCAGGTGTCGAAGGGTTCCGTTACGCATTGTATCGTTCTGGTCGAGCGGGATGGGTCGAGAATTCCCGGGCAGTTTATGGATCGCTATTCGTGGGCGCGCAGTTGGCAGACACACCTGAAACGCGCGGTGGTTATCCTGCCGGAACGTTTCGAAGGCAGAATCCGCTTTGCCGCCCTGGGCAGTGGTATTCCGGAAGATCAGAAGACGCAGCTGGCCTCCGGCTGGACTCGGCATGAATGGGTGAAAAAAAAGCTGCCGGTGCGGAAGTGGGAATATCTGGACGGACCGCTTTCTCAGACCGGCCCCGTGCTTTTTATGACGACGCTGCGAGACTGGAATGAATTCGGTGCCTGGTATGCCGGCTGTATCCGGGAATCCTCCGAAGTCAATGACGCCGTACGAAATGTCGCGAAGGAGTGGGCCGACGGTGCCGAGGACGAGGAGACGATTATCCGGAATCTGGCCTTCCGCGTGGCGCATGACATCCGTTATGTGAGTCTGGAATTCGGCGTGGGCGGGTTGCAGCCCCAGCCGGTGGCCACGGTGCTTGAAAACCGGTTCGGAGACTGCAAGGACAAAGCGAACTTCCTTCGGGTTCTGCTCAAGGAGCATGGCATTGAATCGCATGTCTTGCTGATCAATACGGAGCATGGCGGTACGGTGGATAAACGCTGTGCGGATTACAACGATTTCAATCACGCGATCCTGCTGGTTAAAAAGTCCGACGGAAGCACGCTGATCTGCGATCCGACCGTTAAATATGGCTGGGCGGGACTTTTGTATCCCGCGATCGCGGATCGTCCTGCACTTGTCGTGGATGAAGAAACTTCCTCGGCTGATTGGATTCAGACGCCCGAGGCCGGCGCCGGACACCTCGATTATGATCTTGATATCAAGCTTTCCGATGCGGGAGAGCTTTCCGGGTGGTTTTCTGTCAAGGCGACCGGCTATTACGCCACATCGCTGTCCCGCCGTTTTGAGGCAACGGAACGCGAGTCCCTTAAGTATGAGGTGGAACGTTATCTGGACTATTTTTATGACGCGTCATCGGTCATTGACTATGAACTTGAACGTTCGGAAGCCGATGTGCCGGGTTTTCATCTGAAGGCCTATTTTATCCGTCCGGCCACCGGGCAGTCCCGTTTGACGGTTGGCTGGCCGAGCATTAAATGGCTGCTGCCGCGGCTGGGTGAAGACAAGGAGGTGCAGCGCGAAGCCTTTATCTGGAATGGAAAGGTGGATGTGGCCCTGAAGATCGGTCTGCCGGATTCTGTTGTGCCGACCAGCCGTCCGGATGCATGGAATATTCAGAGCAGCGGATTTCTTGCCGATGGCCGCTGGATGGTTGGGGAGCAACAGGTGACGGCTCATCTGCATTCAGATGTTTCCAGAACCCATATTGCGCCGACCGAATTTACCCGGTTGTACAATGCGGTTGATGCCACAAGCCACTGGCTGGAAGAAGTTGTGATTCTCGGTGAAGGCGATGCGTCTGCTGCGTTACCGCGCGAGCCGATCGAAGGAGAACTGGGAGATGAGTTTGTCCTGATGAGCAGTGGCGAGGGGCAGGTTGAGTTGATCGATCATCTTTATCCAGGCAATACGCGGACGGCGGAGCGCCGTCTGGCTCTCGCTAAAACCAAGGCCTGGTTTCCAAAGGATATGGATACGCAGTTTGAATGCGATATCCGTCTGGGCTGGCTGGCTTTTTCCGAAGAGGATTATGAAACGAGTCTGAAGACAGCGCGGACGGCTCTGCGCGATTACGGTGAGGCGGTGGATATTTCGAAACGGGGCTGGGGTCAGTATCTGGAAGGTTTATCGCTTGATCAACTGGGCCGTAAAGAGGACGCGCTTGAGTTGTTTGCCGGCCTGGAACGCAATTCAGAAATGAATGAATACCGCCGTGGGTATGCCGCCTATCAGTATGGCCGGATGATGCGGGACGATGATCCGGCGGTCGCCACGGAATACTATCTCAAGGCTTTGGAATATACGACGTACGACGAGGAGTGGATGCTGCAGCACAGCTATTCCTATCTGCTGGATCACCTGCCGGCTGACGCGTTTGCGGCATTTCTGGATAAACTGCATGAACTGGAGCCGGAACGCGCGGAGTCGATGGCCACCTGGCTGGCCCGCTGGGGTATTGATAACGTCGGGGAGTTTCAGGGCATGGTATATGCCTCGGATATCAGCGCGGTGCTGGAACATGTCGGATTCGCAGACGATACGCTCGATCCTTCGCTGTTGAAACAACTGAACGAAACGGCCGGCCGTTATGATCGTTATAACGTTGCCCGCAACGATCTGATCGAGCATCTGGCGAATCATGAATATGCACTGTGGAATCCGACGCCGGACAAGGAGCGGACATTCGATGAATATCTGAGTGATATAGGAAGTGCGATAGACGAAAAAGATATTGAGCGCTCTTCGCTGCTGGCTCTCTGGCGCGTCACACACCTTGAACCGGAAGTCGAATTTCCGGAGTGGATCTGGGATGCGGCACGGATGGTCGACTACCTGTATCGGAATGATGCGCGTGACCTGGAACCTTTGCTCGCCTGTCTTTTCGGTCTGAGGGAATATCTTCCACCGGAAGAAACCGGAACGATTGATCTCGAGTTTGTGCGGGCGGAGTCGCTGTTGAGGGAGGGCGCCCCGGAAGCTGCGCTGGGCATTTATCAGGCATTGAATGATCTGGAACTGGAGCCGCATTGGTGGAAGTCGCTTTATGCCCGCTGGGCTGCGGCGTTGACGCAACAGGGTGAGGTGGACAAGGCTATTGAGGTGTATGGTTTTGCGCGCGCCGGACTGAAAGACGATGTGGAGTTCCTTCCGCTCTCCATTCATGGGGTCTATGCACTGCTTGAACAGGATCGTATTGAAGAGGCCTTGACCTGGATGCATGAGATTTATGCGGTCTGTAGTGTGAAGGATTGGAAAAACGATTTTGTTCAGCACATTGAGCAGTGGATTAACCTCGAGGAGGCTGGTTTGCTTGAGCCCTTCTGGGCGCTTCATGAAGCATGGATGCCGGCTTGGGATAAGGCGTCCGACGCCTGCGGTCTTCCGGATTCCGGTGTAACGCACCAGACACTCTTTTATGACTATGAAAGCGCCGGACGGGAGATCGGTTCCGCAGTGGTTCGCCAGGATAAGGAGCGCGTTCGCGATATTCTTGAACAGATGATGATATGCGCCCGTTGGCACCCTCTCGGGATTTCGGAGGCACAGTCGATGATGTCGTATCTGGCATCGCAATATCCGGATGCGAAGGATGAGCTGTATCGTTGTGAGCTGGCACTCGACAGCGAAATCTACCAGCTGAATCCGACCAATCGCTATGCCTGCCGGGTGAATACCATGGAGGCGCTGCTCAAACTCGAGGAGTATGATGCCCTGGCCGATAAAGCGGAACAGTGCTACAGCGATCAGGTGATTGATAAGGATTTTGATGTTTATTGCCGCTACGGCGGGTTAGCGGTCATTAACCTGAACCGGACAGGAACGGACTGGATGGCGCGGATGGAGGCGCTGTTCGAAGATGCTGCTTATGTCACGGATCCGTATGCCGTAAATATTCTCAGCCTTCTTTATCGACAGGAGGGCCTCGCCGAAAAGGAGCAGGATCTTCTTAAGCGTTTTTTGGCTGAATACAAGGGCGACAACGAACAGATGCTCAGTATGCTGAAGGGACGTCAGAAGGCGCTCGAAGAACTGGCAGAGGGAAATGCCCGGCTTTCGCTGGCTCTGAACGACTGGCTGGCAAAATATAAACCGGTTTGGCTGGATCTGTTCCCTGATCCTGAGCTGTCGCGAGCAACCGTAGCGGAGGTTTCGCGCAAGGTTCTTGAGCTTCTCGATGATGAAGAAGGACCGGAATATAAAAATGCCGTCTATCTCCTGCATGCGGCACTGGATGAGCGTTTGGATTCCATGACGCGCGAAAAGGCGTTTTACCAGTTCCTTATTGCTGCAACGGGGCCCCTCCGGGAGACGCATCGAAATCTGGATATGCTGACATTCATCGCCCGGGATGATCGCTTTTCAAGTGCGACCCGTGAGATCTGTGCAAGCTTTGCTGCCAATATGGCCATGACGCTTCATGTTTCCGGATCCATGGAACAGTATCTGGTTCCCTGTTCCTCCGGTCTGGAGCTGGAAAAACAGCTGAAGAAAAATAAGGTACTGCTCAGCGCCCTGTGTGATCTGGATGGATTATCGGCCGTCGCGATATCCGGCTGGCTGGATTCGGTTCGCGCGTCCGGCGCGCCGCTGGATCGTAGAATGGTTTATCTCGTCCGTAGGGCATTTGATGAGTTATGCGGGCTTGGAGCCATCGATCTTGCTGAAAAGCAGATATCGAAGGCCGGAGAACTTAAATTCGAGTCAACGTCGAATGGCTCCAGCTTTGCCCTGCAGCTGGAGTGGCAGCAGCAGGTGGACCGTATAAAGGAACTGTTGCCGTTACATGCGGTACTTGAGTCCTTTTTCATGGATACCCTGAAACCGGATTGTGCGGCGCCGGTCTACGCGGACGTTCGGTTTTCTCACCTGACCGAGCCGTCCGATAGGAAGGAGGTCAATCGAGCTCTGCTTCAGTTCGGCGCGTATGATCATTCCTCGATGATGTTCTGGGGTGACCTGAATGACACCGAGTATCAGACCGGAACCTATTGCGTGGATGCCTCCAACCTGAAGCCGTTGCTGGAACAGTTGCTGGCAGCCTGTTCGACTGACTATCAATATCAGGCCGTCATGATCGCCATCGGGCAACTGTACGATACGGATAATCCGCAATGCCTCGCCATCGTGGATGAAATCACCAATCGCCTGATGCAGCTCCCTGATTTGCGCAAAACCCACCAATATCTGCTCTGGCAGAACTATCGAAACAAGGTCCGTGCCGGGGATCACGAGCGTGTGCTGGTTAATTTGCAGAGTGATTGTAAATTGCCGAAGAGTCAGGTTCACGGTCTTTTAATGACGGTTCTGCTGCTCGATGATCAACAGGTCGCGTTGGCTGAATATCTCAACGGTGCCAGCCCGGACCTGCTGCTGGATGATGGCCATCTGGTGGAAACCATGCAGGCCTTCCGAAAGTGCGGGAGGGATTCATCGTTTAATCTGCTGCGACCGAAGGCGACGGAATCCATGCATGAATGGATGGCACGTTCGGTGGTATCCGGAGACCGGTTCGAAATTCACAATGCCCTGATGCTGGCCGAAATTCTGGACGCGGAAGATCTGCTTTCAGAGCAATGGCAGGAACAGGTGCGTTCTGTGGCGAACCGGGATAATCGCGACTATCTGGATATGTTGCTGTGTCACGCAAAAAGCGACTGGGTCGGACTGGAAAAATCGTCGCGATCCTTGGCGGCCTGTTCACCGCTTCACTATGACACCTACTTCTATCTCGGCAAGGCCTTGATCCGGCAGGAGAAATACAGCGAGGGGTTGAAGGCGATCGAGCCGTTCCTGCTCTATTGCAAGGACTCGCTGGAATATGAAGAGGCCCTTTCTCTCAAGAAAGAGGCTGAAACGCGGTAACCGGATTATTCGATGCGGGACGCGGAGGTGCGAATGCTGTTCAGGGGATTGATCATTTCGGTGCTGTTGGGAGCATCCTTCGTTTTTGCTGATGGGATGCGCATTTTTTCAGATACGAAGGGCCGCACCATGGAAGCCTGCCTGCTTGAGGTGGATTCCTCCAACGGAAAGGTTCGCATTGAAACGGGAGACGGTCGCCGGGTCTGGGTGGATCCTTCCCTCTTTTCCGAGCCGGATCAGAAGTATATTCATGAGTGGGTTCAGGCCCGGAAGGTGCTCTCTGAAAAAACGCTCCAACTGTCGTTCGAGTTTAATGAAGAGGATCTGCCTAAAAGATGCATCGTCTATGACAACCGGAAGGAGGCGCTCTTTGAAGATGGCCGATGGGGAGCCAGTGAGCGCAAGGTCATGGGACGGTTCGTGCTGAAAAACAGTTCCAATCAGCCTGTTGACAGTCTGCGTCTGGAATATTTTTACCTGATCCGGGGTGGACAGGAGTATCGGGTTTTCGGCGCATTTAAGGATGTTTCCATGGGTGCCGGCCAAAAAGTGGTTTTAACCGGCCGGGAGTGTAATCTGGTTGAGCATCATGAGATGCGGCATATTGCCACTCAGGAAAATCCAAGCGGGGTATGGAAAGAGGTGAAGGATAGTGTGGACGCCGCCATCGGAATGTGCGTGCGCATCTATGGCCCGGAACTCGATGGCAGTGCTGTATTCCGGGATATCTGCGTTCCTGAATCGCTGGGTGACGATTGTGCATGGGATGATTGGGCTGCTACCAATGCCATGCTTGCGGTGCTCGGACCATCTACAATGGATGAATTCAATGCACGCGGCCCCGCTCGGAATGAAGAACAGTTCGCCGCCTGGATGCGGCAGATTTCGATTCGCTGGCCGTTGGCTAAAACGCATGAACATCCTGATATTATGCGGCTTAAAGAGGGTGGGATACGGGCTCTTTATAAGCCGGAATATGATGCGACGGGAGTTTATGCTTTTTCAACGGCCAGCTCATGCCGGGCAAATCGCCTCTATGCAGAAGCTGCCTATTGGTTCGAGATTGCGCTTTCCCGGATTCGAAACAGCGAAGCATCATTTGTGGAAAAGCAGATGATTGAGATTTATACCGCGCTGGCGGAAATTTATGCATCGGCTGATGATGCGAATGTTCAGGATGGGAAAAAAGCGATTCAGTGTGCCCGAATTCTGGTGGAGATGGATGCAAAAAATGACCGTTATCAGGAGCTGATGGCGCGGGCATATGCGCGCAACGGCCAGTTTGATAAGGCCGTAAAGACGCAGAAACTGGCCATCGAGCGACTGGAAAAATCCAGAAAAAATCCTGATGATCTGACGGCCTACAAAAGCCGGCTTGCTCTGTATGAGTCCGGCAAGGCGTTTGCTCAGAAATAAAAAACACCCTGCTTCTCTGAGGGGGAAGCAGGGTGGTTTCTGCGGTTTCTGATAAACCTACTTTTCGAGCAGGATGCGGAGCATCCGGCGCAGCGGCTCGGCCGCGCCCCAGAGCAGCTGGTCACCGACCGTGAAGGCGGTAACATATTCAGGACCCATCTTCATCTTGTGAATACGGCCGACCGGAACGGTCAGCGTGCCGGAGATGGCCGCCGGAGTCAGACGCTTAAGCGTTTCCGCCTTGTCGTTAGGGACCACGTCAACCCAGTCGTTATCGTTGCGAAGAATCTCTTCGATTTCCTCCACCGGGAGATCTTTGTTCAACTTGATGGTCAACCCCTGGCTATGGCAGCGCATGGCTCCGATTCGAACGCAGAGGCCGTCGATCGGAATCGCAGGATCATTTTGAAGGATTTTATTCGTTTCAGAATGGCCCTTCCACTCTTCCTTGGTCTGTCCATCTTCAACCGTCTTGTCGATCCACGGAATCAGTGAGCCAGCCAGCGGCGCTCCAAACTGTTCGGTCGGAAAATCGGCATTGCTGAATTGGGACGTAACCTTGCGGTCGATTTCAAGGATTGCAGAGGCCGGCGTCGCAAGTTCTGCCGAAACGCAACCGTTCAGTGAACCCATCTGGTTCAGCAGTTCGCGCATGTTCTGGGCGCCGGCGCCGGAGGCTGCCTGATAGGTCATGGAGGAAACCCACTCGACCAGTCCTGCCTTGAAGAGGCCTCCAACAGCCATCAGCATCAGGCTGACCGTGCAGTTGCCGCCGATAAAATCCCTCTCGCCGGCAGCGAGGGCCTGCTCAATCCCCGGTCGGTTGACCGGATCGAGTACGATGGTGGCATCGGGAGCCATGCGCAGCGTCGAGGCGGCGTCGATCCAGTAGCCGTTCCATCCTTTTGCGCGCAGTTCGCCATGTACCTTGGTGGTGTAGTCGCCGCCCTGGCAGGTAATGATGGTGTCCATCTTGGTCAGCTCGTCCAGGTTGTAGGCATCGAGCAGCACACTTTCTCCCTGTCCGACATCCGGAGCCGGTTGTCCGGCCTGGGAGGTGGTGAAGAATACTGGTTCAATGTGCTCAAAATCATTTTCCGCACGCATGCGCTCCATCAGCACCGAGCCGACCATGCCGCGCCATCCAATTAGTCCGGTTTTCATTATGTGAACCATCCTTTCAGTCATTATCTGCGGAGCACAAAATCGTATTTGTTTTAACAGATTGCTCCATCGTTGTTTCAAAGGCTGGGCACGGTATTTGATTTGCAATGTAAACGCAAGTAGCTATTGTCCGCGACTCGTGTTCGTAAAATTCGGGTTTTCATTGGGAAAAAGGACGTTTTCATGTGGGTTGGGCTGGGATTGGTGTCGCTGGTTTTTCTGGGGTTGTATGATCTCTGCAAAAAACATTCGCTGAACGGAAATGCGGTGCTGCCGACACTGTTCTTCTCCAATATGGCCAGTGTGGTTCTCATGCTTCCAGTCCTTTTACTTTCCCGTTTTGTGCCGGGCTGGTTAGACGGCTCAGTGTTCTATGCCGCTCCGATGCCGCTTCAATGGCATGGATTTATGGCAATCAAGGCTCTGATTGTCGGCTCTTCCTGGATTTGCGCCTATTTTGCCCTGAAGCACCTGCCGATTTCGATTGTGTCGCCGATCCGGGCTTCCGGGCCGGTCTGGACCCTGACCGGTGCCATCCTGATTTTTCATGAACAACCCTCGACCCTGCAGTGGGTCGGCATGGGGGTTATCTTTTTCTGTTACTTCCTTTTTTCGTTGCTGGGGCGGGGGGAGGGAATCCATTTTCACCGCAGCAAGTGGGTGGGGCTGATTTTTCTGGCGACGCTGATCGGTACCTGCAGCACGTTGTTTGATAAATGGATTATTCATTCCCAGGGTATGGCGCCGATGCAGGTGCTGGCCTGGTATTTTCTCTACCTGGCCATCTTTTTCAGTATCGTCAACGGGGTGCTTTGGTGGCCGAATCGGAAGAAGACCACACCGTTCCAGTGGCGCTGGAGTATTCCATTGATCGGAACCTTTCTGGTGGTTGCCGATTTTGCCTACTTCATTGCGGTGGCCCATCCCGATGCTCTGATCATAATTCTGTCCATCCTTCGTCGCTGCAGCGTCATGATTTCCTTTGTGGTTGGCGCTCTGGTGTTTAAAGAGGTCAATAAGCGGAAAAAGGCCTGGGTGCTGCTCGGAATTCTGGCCGGTGTTCTGCTGATTGTGCTGGCTGGATAGGGCGATGCTGTGGCTGTCAGCCGGACCTTCGGGGGGATTGTTGTTGATCTGATGCCGAAAAATGAAATAAATGCAGTTTCATTTTTCAGCCGGGGAAACACTATGAAAACAAAATGTGCAGCGACCTTTCTGGTTCTGGTCCTCGCAATATCAGGCGCCGGCGCTGATGCACTGGTGCGCACAACGATGGATGCCGGCAATACGGCGGTTTCATCGGGAACGGAAAACCTTGGGCCGGTTCTGGACGGAGCCGTGGATGAAAATATTGGCGTTCTGCTTCTTTCTGAAGAAATTTCAGTCGAGTCCGGATACAATGTTTTCGGTGTTCATGCAATCTCTGTAATGGAGGGAGATGCTCTCTCCGGCAGTTTTTCTCCCGTAACCTTCAGTGATCAGATAAAAGCGCCGGATCTTCAGCTTCTGGTTGAAGGAAATGAGACTATGGATGATCAGGTGTCATTGAACGCCAATACGACGCTTTCTCCTGCTTCATATGGTTGGAGCGAAAGCGACAGTTCCCAGACGGTCAGCCTCTACGATTCAGCGGTCAATAATTCGACTTTTTCCATTAAAGATCTGTCTGTCTTTTCTGAGCCGGTTACCATTGGACTTGTCTGTCTTTTAGGGATTGGCGGCCTCGCACTGCGACGCATTTACATGACATAAGGTGCTCTGCCATATGAGAACCCGTTTTCTGGTCGGTATATTCACTTCATTATTGGCGGGATTGCTTTTCGGATGTAGCAGTCGGATGCCCGGACGTGATTAACTCAATCGGACACTATTCGGTGACGAATTATGGAAGCGCCCGGATTTTTAAAACGACCGGTATGGAAGCGGCCTTTTCATCGATTTCGAGTGGCAGAATAATCACCCATATTCAACCGGCGACTCCCGAGGAAACCCGGAAATTTACCATGATATCAATCTAAATGCTATTTCCGGGGTTCCGCAGGATCATTCCATAAACGCGGGCGATGTTTGGCCTGTCTTGCGGACCCTCAACTTTCAGCAACGCGGCACATGTACCCCGCAGCTGGAATCCATTGATTGGGCCGTTGCCGACCCTCAGGGAGTTGGATGGAAAAACTATTCCGTCGGATCTAACTGAAATCCTGTTCGGTTCGGGCGATGATTTCGTCCTGCAGAACCTTGTCGAGATTGTTGAAGTAATCGCTGTATCCGGCAACGCGCACGATGAGGTCGGAATATTCCTCCGGCTTTTTCTGGGCATCGAGCAGGGTCTGCTTATCTACCACGTTAAACTGGATATGGTGCCCGTCCATGCGGAAGTAAGCGCGAACCAACGCACTCATGTTGTCGATGCCGCGTTGGCCGGCCATCACCTGCGGCGTAAACTTCTGGTTGAGCAGGGTTCCGCCGGTATCGATATGGCCCATTTTGGCCGCCGATTGAATGACCGCCGTCGGTCCTTTTCGGTCAGCGCCTTTTGACGGGGAAATGCCTTCCGGAAGCGGCATGCGCGCCTTACGTCCGCACGGCGTGGCGCCGATCACGGAGCCGAAATAGACGTGGCAGGTGGTCGGCAGCATGTTGATGGCGTATTTTCCGCCTTTCATGCTGGGGCGGCCCGAAACCTCTGCATGAAACGCATCAAATACGGAGCGCATGACAACATCGGCCTCGTCGTCGTCATTTCCGTATTTCGGCGACTGATTAAACAGTTTACCGCGCAGCAGCTCGTGGCCCTCAAAGTCCTTGGACAGTGCTTCCATGAGCTCCGGCATGGATGCGGTTTTATCCTCGAAAACATGTTTGCGGATGGCGCACAGGCTGTCGGTCATGGTGCCGATGCCGACGCCCTGAATATACATGGTGTTATAGCGTGCGCCGCCGGCGTTGTAATCCTTTCCGTTGCGGATGCAGTCGGAAATAATCGTGGAGAGAAACGGAACCGGCATCTGCTCCATATAGAGTTTTTCAATGGTGTTGTTACCGGTCACCTTGATCTCAATAAAGTGGTGCAGCTGTTTTCGGAATGCGTCAAAAAGCTCCTCATACGTGGAGAACGGCGCATCAATCCCCAGCTTCTGCCCGGACATGGGATCGATCCCGTTATTCAGCGTTATTTCCAGCACTTTCGGCAGGTTGAAATAGCCGGTCAGGATATAGGATTCCTTTCCGAATGCGCCGGTTTCAACGCATCCGCTGGTGCCGCCGCAGCGCGCATCTTTCAGGGTTTTTCCCATGCGTACCATTTCCTCAACGACGGCGTCGGCGTTAAAGAACGATGGCTGGCCCCAGCCTTTGCGAACGATTTCAGAGGCCCGTTTGACAAATTCATCCGGATTCTTGCGGCTGACCTGCACGTTGGAGCTTGGCTGGAGCAGTCGCATTTCATCAATCACGTCAAGCACCAGCCAGGTGACGTCGTTTACGCCGTCTTCGCCGTCAACCGTAAGGCCGCCGCTGTTAATGTTGGCAAAGTCGGTATAGGTTCCGCTCTCCTTGAGCGTGACGCCGACTTTGGGCGGGGCGGGGTGGTTGTTGAACTTAACCCACAGGCATTGCAGCAACTCTTTTGCTTTTGCTGCATCAAGGAGTCCGGCGGCGACTTCCGCCTGGTAAAAAGGATTCAGATGCTGGTCCAGACGTCCGGGATTAAAGGCGTCCCAATTGTTCATTTCGGTAATCACGCCGACGTGCACAAACCAATACATCTGCAACGCTTCATGAAAGGTCTGGGGCTTTTCCGCAGGCACCCGACGGCAGACTTCGGCGATGGATTCGAGTTCTGCCTTCCGAATTGAATCAACTTCGTCAATCGCCATTTTATCGGCCAGTTCTGCATAGCGGCGCCCGAGATTGATGATGGCTTCGGATGTGATCATCATGGCTTCCAGCTCGGCTTTCCGGTCTGGATCGCTGCCGATGGTATTCATGGCATCGAGGATATCCTGCTGAAAATCGCGGAATCCCTTCCGATAAATCTTATCATCCGCCACGGTATGGCCGGGGCCGCGTTGTTCCATGAATTCCGTGAAAATGCCGGCTTTATAGCAATCCCGCCACTCCTCGGTCATGGAGGAGACGATCTGGTTACGCAGAGCGCGTTTTTCCCAGAAGGGGATCACTTCGGTTTCGTGAAAGCGGGCGTCTTCGGACGAAACCTTGTAGAAGATTTTGTCCCGCCGGTTCATGATGTCGAGGTCTTCCATCGTGTGGCAACAGAGCTCCGGGAAGGTGGGAACGGCTCCGGCGCATTCGCCGCGCTCGCCGACAATCAGCTCGCCATCGGCAATCGAAATGGTCTTTTCCGCCATGATCTTTTCGAAGACGCGCGCCCGCAGCACCGGAATGGGAAGGGAATCTCCATATTGGCGGTAGACCTCGGTCTCAAGCCGGGCCCGCTCCATAGAGATGTGGGGCACGGCTTCCAGACTGTCTTTACGTAGTTTTTCAACGCGCTTGTTCATGCAGTTTCAGTCTCCTAAAAGGGTTTTGAAAGGAAGGTGACTAAGTGCCTCGCGAATTTCAAGCATTTGATTAGGAATCAAGATACTTATATCCGGTCTCGGTATGTTGCGAATCAGTTTGTCCCGCTTGCCCAGACCCATGGTGTGATACGGCAGGAGCTGAAGCTGTTTGATGCCGCATGATTCCAGCAGTCGGCCGGTGGCTTGTACGGTTTCGGGATCGTCGTTGAATCCGGGAATGATCGGCTGCCGGACGAGGACGTTGTATCCGTGGATGCAAAGGGTGCGAAGGTTTTCGATAATCAGCTCGTTTGGAACTTCGGTCATCTCTTCATGTTTTGCCGAATCCGGATGCTTCATGTCGTAGAGAAAAAGATCAGTATATTCCGCCGCCCTTAGAAGGATTCCGGTTTCCACAAAGCCCGAGGTGTCGACCGCTGTGTGCAGTCCGGCGCTTTTGCAGCGGCGCAGGATATCGATGGCAAAATCGGGCTGGGCCAGCGGTTCGCCGCCGGAAAGCGTAATGCCTCCGCCGGATTCCTCGTAAAAAATCCGGTCGCGGATGAGCTCTTCGGCGACAGCCTCCGACGTCGTCACCCTCCCGGACAGATCGAGTGCCTGCGATGGGCATACAAGTGCGCAGGCACCGCAATGGGTGCAGGTTTCGGATAGTTTGATCTTTCCTCCCCATGCACGAATGGCGCTTTCCGGGCAGACCCCAATGCAGGCGCCGCATCCTGTGCAACGATCCCGGGTGTACAGCAGTTCCGGGGTTTCCAGCAGGCTTTCGGGATTATGACACCAGCGGCAACGCAGCGGGCAGCCTTTGAGAAAGGCCGTTGTGCGGATTCCCGGTCCGTCATCCACCGAAAAACGCTGGATATTGAAAATCGTTCCTTCTATCGGATCTGAGTGGTCGTTTGCCATATGCGGACAATTTGCTGATATCCGGCTTTGTTGGGCAAGGTAATTATGTGATGTTCGGCGCGGGTCAGGAGACAAGGATGCGGAGAGATCGGATTACGTGAAGGCAGTATTGAAACATGCAGGAAAGTGGCTCTGCTTCAGGAACCCGGAGCAGGTGCTCACGACCAGGTCTCCGGAGGACGTGATTCCGATGCTCCGTCAGGCAGAGGCGTCGAAGCGGTTTGTGGTCGGATTCGTGTCATACGAGGCGGCGCCGGCGTTTGACGATGCCCTGAAGGCGGGTTCTTCGGGTGAATTTCCGCTCCTGTGTCTTGGGTTATTTCCGGCGCCTGAGATTCTCGAAAATCTCGAAACCGTTGCCGGCGAATATCATGTCGGCCCGTTTGAACCCTCCGTTTCCCGTGAAGATTTCATTCAGTCGATCGATCGGATCAAGGATCAGATTGCCGCCGGCGCCACGTATCAGGTGAACTATACCTATCGCCTGAATGCCACTTTTAACGGTGATCCATGGGTCTTCTTCTGTTCGCTGACAGACGGTCAACGGGCCGAATATTCGAGCTATATTGAGTTTGACGATTTTGCCATCTGCTCCGCATCGCCGGAGCTTTTTTTCCAGAGGACGGGAAGCCGCATTATTGCACGACCAATGAAGGGAACGGCGCCGCGCGGCCGTACCTTTTCAGAGGACTGGCAGCAGGCGGATGCGCTGCGCGGATCGGAAAAGGACCGGGCGGAAAATATTATGATCGTCGATATGATCCGGAATGATATCGGGCGGATCGCCGAACCGGGCAGCGTCGAAACCGTGAGCACCTTCGATGTCGAAAAGTATCCCACCGTCTGGCAGATGACCTCCTCGGTGCAAGGTCGGGTAGGGGCATCTTGCCAAGACGTCCGCGGACCGTTCAGCGAACGGTCCTTAACGGATATCTTCGGGGCGCTGTTCCCCTGTGCCTCGATTACCGGCGCGCCGAAGGCGAAGACCATGGAAATCATTCGCGATCTGGAAACCTCGCCGCGGAAGATCTATACCGGAACCATCGGTTTTATGACGCCGTCCGGCGAGGCCTGCTTTAATGTGGCGATCCGCACTGCGTTGATTGATCGGGCGGCCGGAACGATGGAATACGGCGTTGGCGGGGGCATTGTATGGGATTCCGATGCGACGGCGGAATATGAGGAGACGCTGACCAAGGCGAAAGTGCTGACGCAGCCCCGTCCGGGTTTCCGGTTGCTTGAGACCATGCTGTGGCAGCCGGGTGAAGGCATATTCCTTTTGAGTGAGCACCTGCAACGGCTTGGAAAATCCGCAGCCTATTTTGATGTTCCCGTGGATATGTACGCGATTCATGCCGAGCTGGAGCGGGTGACGGCGGGGCTGGAGAAGGAACACCTGAACGAGGCCGGTGGGCCGTCGGTGGTACGTATCGCAGCCGGCCCGGCTGCTCTTCCGCATCGGATTCGGTTGCTGGTTAATCGTGACGGTACTTTTGAAGTGCAGTGTTATCCTCTTGGACAGAGCAGGGTGCGCCCGCCGAGCGCGCTTCCGTCGGCCATCCCGGTTTTACGTTTGGATTTTGCGAAGGAACCGGTCGATTTGCAGGATGTTTTCCTGTTTCATAAGACGACGCATCGGACGGTGTATGAGCGGGCGAAGGCGGACGCGCCGGATTGCGATGATGTGATTTTGTGGAACGAGCGGGGCGAGGTGACGGAGAGCACGATTGCCAATGTGGTGATTCGCAGGGACGGGCGGTTGGTTACGCCGCCGGTGGATTGCGGGCTGTTGGCCGGAACGTTTCGTGATCATCTGCTGAAAGCCGGTGAGATTGAGGAGGGCGTTATTACGCCCGATGATCTCCGGGCCGCCGATGCGATCTATTTAATCAATTCCGTTCGAATGTGGCAGAAGGCCGAGTTGGCCGGATAGGAGGACGCCGATGAAAGTGATCGTGGATTTGACGCTGGTTCCGATTGGTGTGGGCGTTTCGCTCTCAAAATATGTCGCCGCCTGCGAAAAAATTCTGGCCCGTCCCGGGCTTAAAACCCAGTTGCATGCCAATGGAACCAATATTGAGGGCGAGTGGGACGCCGTATTTGAAGCGATCCGCGAATGCCACGAAAAGGTGCACGGCATGGGGGCGCCGCGAATACATACCAATATCAAGCTGGGAACCCGTACGGATCGCGTGCAGTCGATGCAGGACAAGATTGACAGCGTGATCGCCAAGCAGAATTGATGCGCTGAGCTCCGACTGATTTGCTGACTTTCTGATATTTTTCCTGCCGGAAAAATGCGGTCGCGCTTGCATTCATTGTTTCAATATGCTCATATCTTCAACCTTTGAGGTGAAAATAGGAGACATAAATGAACACCCTTTTTAATATTCAGGATAAAGTCATCGCGGTTACCGGCGCTGCCGGTGTTCTGGCAGGTGGAACGGCCAAATATCTGCAGGAGCAGGGCGCTTATGTGGTCTATCTCGACCTGTTCCAGGAAAAGGTGGATGCGGCGGTTGAAGAAGCAAAGAAAATTTCCGACAAGTGTTGCGGTTTTGCCTGCAACGTGCTTGATCAGGATGTGCTCGATCAGGTGTATGCGCAGGTGCTGGAAAGCTGCGGACGGATCGATGTGCTGGTGAACGGCGCCGGCGGCAACATGCCCGGTGCGACCATCGGACCGGATCAGGATGTTTTCGATCTGAAGATCGAGGATTATACCAAAGTGCTGGACCTGAACCTGAAGGGAACCGTCATGCCGACGATGACCTTTGCCAAAGCGTTCAAGGCGCAGGGGTCCGGTTGCGTGGTGAACTTTTCTTCCATGTCGTCAAAAAATGCCATGACCCGCGTACTGGGTTATTCCAACGCCAAGGCCGCTATCGATAACTTTACCCGCTGGATGGCTACGGAAATGGCGATCAAGTATGGCGACAAGATTCGCGTAAACGCATTGGCTCCGGGCTTTTTCATCGGCAATCAGAACCGCGCGTTGCTGCTGAACGAAGACGGTTCCTACACGGCCCGCGGGCAGCAGGTGATCAATAAGACTCCATTCCGCCGTTTCGGCCAACAGGAAGAGGTGTATGGAACGATTCACTACCTGATCTCGGATGCTGCCAGATTTGTTACCGGCGTGGTCGTTCCGGTCGATGGCGGTTTTGAGGCGTTCAGCGGCGTCTAGTTCTTTTACCTGTCTTACAATCGCCGGTCTTCTGAGAGGAGGCCGGTTTTTTTTGTACGTCAGACATGGCATGTAATTGGGATGAAAATTTCCAACGGGCCGCGATGAAGTGGAGCTGGGCTGTTTGAAAAGCAGCAATGAGTCGCTGACCCCACCTCCGACCACGGCAGCCAGCAGCTGGCCCGGTTCAACGCGCACGAGGACGAGTACTGCTTTATGCCGTTCCACCTTTACGACGGGCTGAGCGGGCGGATGATCACCACCGTGCTTCGACCGGGAAAAACGCCGACTGACCGCGAGAGCCTTGCCCTTGAAGAAGTCCGGTCGCGCCGCATGCGTTTTGGCCGCCGGCTCCTGCCGGGCCGGCAGTTGGAGCCGGGTAAGACGTATCATCTGCCGGGTACTCGTCACCGCCAACGGCGAGGACATGCGCTTCATTGTGACCAGCTTTACACAGGCGGGCGCGAAATACCTCTATGAAACCGTTTGCTACAGGGGCGGCGCGATGGAGCTGATGATCAAGGGCCAGAAGAGCGGCCTGCACTCCGCCGGCTGCTCAAGATCGGGGTGCGCGTCTCAAGCGGGAAGGCGCGCATCCGCCCGCACTTTCCCGAGGCCTTCGCCCATATTCCGGAGCTGTGTGCCACTGTGCCCACCAACAGCAGCTGAACCCCGGCCCGGCGGCACCCTGCGCGTTGAAATACAGAAGTGAGAGGGTGGTCTGCCCCGATGCGGCCGGAAAAGGCAGGAAAAAGCCCAAAACCGTTCCGATCCGTCCATCCGACCCATCACCGACAGTCAAGCAAGCTGTTCTGTTGGTTTTTATGAATAGATCAGGTTAAGGCAAAGAAGCAGTTTTCCTCCGGCATTGTCGAAGGACTGAACCGTAAAAGTGAATCTCGTAACGAGAAAATGCTTGGGATTTCGGAGCTATGAAGTACTAAAAATATCTTTGTTTCATGCCATGGGAGAGCTTCCTGAACCGGAATTTACCCACGGATTCTGCTGAAGAGGCTAAAAAGGTGGTGATAGAGGCGGGCAACCCGCCTACTCGATTGCATGACTGCTTATTCGTCGGCGGGTGTATTTTTTTGAAAATCAATTGAGGGAAACGGGTGGCATTTGTCGTATTAATCCATGACCTGTGTTATCAGTTTCAGCTCTAAGAGGAGTCATGACATGTTGAACCGTTTTGTTATTGCCGTTATAGCTGCCTGCGTTTGTGCGGAAAGTTCTTTTGCTCAGGGATTCGGAGAGTCGACGTTGATCAGGGAATGGCAGTTCCATTTAGGCGATGATGTAGATTCCTCGACCGGTCTGCTGAAATCGGGGAAATGGCGGTCAGTAGCGGTTCCTCATGACTGGAGTGTTGAACAACCGGCGAGTGCAGACAATTCAAGCTGTACCGGCTATCTGCCGGGGGGAATCGGCTGGTATAAAACCGACTTGGAAATTCCGGCGGATCAGGCCGGTAAGTGCTTCTATCTCTATTTCGAAGGCGTCTACAACCGTAGTGAGGTTTTTGTGAACGGCACCTTCGTCGGTTTTCGGCCGAACGGCTATGTCTCGTTCATGTATGATGTGACCGGTCTGCTGAAGCCGGGGGAAACAAACAGCATCTACGTGCGGGTGGATCATAGTCTGGATGCCGATTCCCGCTGGTATACCGGCTCCGGCATTTATCGTCCGGTCCATCTGGTAACGGCCAATCCGGTACACATCGGTCAGTGGGGCGTATACTGGACCGCCGAGGTGAACAAGCTTGGATCTGCAAATATGAATGTACAGACCGAGATCGTCAACGAATGGACCCGGCAGGCGGAAATTGAAGTACGACAGGAGCTGATCGCCCCGGAAGGAAGCCTTGCGGCCCGTTCCGTGCAACGCCAACTGCTGGATGCCGGAAAATCCATGACGTTGAATCAGGAGTTTCCTGTCGCAAATCCGCAGAAGTGGAGTGTTGCGTCTCCTGCTCTTTACAAGCTCAAGACCTCGGTTGCGATGAATGGACAGATTGTTGATCATTCAGAAACTGCCGTGGGTATCCGTACGCTGACCTATGATCCGGATAAAGGATTTGCCCTGAACGGCGAATTGATGAAGGTCAAGGGCGTTTGTATTCATCACGACGCCGGAGTGCTGGGGGCGGCCGTGCCGAAGATCGTATGGCGCGAGCGCCTGCTCCGCCTGAAAGAGATCGGCTGCAACGCCATCCGTATGAGCCATAACCCGCAGGCGACGGATGTGTATGACTTGTGCGATGAGCTTGGGTTTCTTGTGATGGATGAAGCGTTCGACGAGTGGGAATATCCCAAAAAAAAATGGATCGAAGGCTGGAATAAGGGGGAACCCGGATTCCAGGGAGCGGCTGATTTCTTCGCGGAATGGTCCGATCGCGATGTGGCAGATATGGTTCGTCGAGATCGTAATCATCCGTCGATCATCATGTGGAGCATTGGTAACGAAGTGGACTACCCCAACGATCCTTACAGCCATCCCGTGCTGGATGGAGCCAAAGTCGGACAAAAAGTTTATGGAGGATATCTGCCGGATCAGCCGCCGGCGGAGCGGCTCGGCGGTATTGCAAAACGCCTGTCTGCGGTGGTGCGGGGGTTGGATAAATCCCGCCCGGTCACGGCGGCACTGGCTGGCGCCGTGATGTCGAACGAGACAGAATATCCCGGAACCCTCGATGTTGTCGGCTACAACTACACCGAGTTTCGTTATGATGAGGATCACAAGCGCTATCCTAAACGCGTCCTTTACGGCAGCGAAACGCGGCACGATCTCGATGCATGGAAATCGGTTCGCGACAAGGAATTCATCTTTGGGCAGTTTATCTGGACCGGCTTCGATTATCTTGGTGAGTCCGGCGCATGGCCTTCGCGCGGCTTTACCACCGGCATGATTGACCTTGCAAACCGCATCAAGCCGCGTGGTTTTTTCCGCCGGGCGCTGTGGGCGGAAAAGCCTGTGGCTTATCTGGGGACGACCCGCTGGTTCCGTGGCCTGACCATGGATGCCGGACGTTCGTGGAACTATGATGATGGACAGAAGGTGCGCGTGATCTGTTATACCAACGGCGATGAAGCCGAGCTCTTCCTCGACGGCAAGGCCGTCGGCGAGCGCAAGCCGTATGATGACAGCTCTGCAATTTTCTATTGGGATATTCCATACAAAGCCGGCGAACTGAAAGTGGTCGTTTATCAGAACGGCAAGGTTGTTGCAACGGATTCCATTCTGCCGGACGGAGAAGCAAGTGCAATCAAGGTGGAGTCGGTATCAGCGCTGAACGGCAAGTATGATGTTGCAGTCATTCCGGTTTCAATCGTCGATGACAAAGGTCGTCTGGTCTATGGAGCAAGCAGTGAAGTGACCTGTACCGTGACCGGTCTTGGAAAGCTGATCGGTCTGGAAAACGCTTCGGGCGATGCTTCCGAAAACTTCGGGGACAACATCGCTGCTGTCAATCACGGGCAGTTAGTGGCCTATGTGCAGTCGATGGATAATGCCGGAATAGTTCAGGTTTCTTTTTCTGCAGATAATCTCGGTGCCGCCTCTGTAGAAATACAAATTGGTGAATAGTGTGGAAAATGCAAATTCGTTGAGGGAATCCCGACGCTCCTTTGCGCTTTCTGTAATATCCGGATTTTAATTCTTAACTGACTGACAACGTCTATGCATAACGGAGGGGGAATCTCCGTAGCCTTACGAAATAGAACCATGCAGTCCCTCTTTCTTAGGAAATACTGCAGGGGGACTGGAGCCGGAGGCGGACAAGGGTG
>JAFGVP010000014.1 GCA_016937945.1 Pontiellaceae bacterium
CACCCTTGTCCGCCTCCGGCTCCAGTCCCCCTGCAGTATTTCCTAAGAAAGAGGGACTGCATGGTTCTATTTCGTAAGGCTACGGAATCTCCGGCAAATCTCTCATCGATTCACCTACATTCCTTGACTGTCTACGGCCTCATGCTCGAGAGTAGATTTTTTGCATGTGCTACCGTTTTTTCAGCAGATGCGCCACTGCGTCAATGGTTCATCCATCCACGCCCGGCGCACCCTTGTTGCGCTTCACCTGTTTCCTGGCGTTGCGCATGTTCTCTGGAGCAACGATCTGCTCAAGCAAAGCCTGAGCTTCAGGTCGGAGCTCCCTTCCGCCCGTGGACAGCATAAGCACCCGGCGCATACTCTCCCGGATTCAGTCCGGCACCCTCTGTGCAGGCAGATCGCATCTCAGCGATCTCTTCTGCTTTTCGACCTGTTCGCACAGCGAAAGACTCCTTCCTGTTCATTCGGTTCAGCCCTTCATCCGTCATTTCATCGCACTACTCCGGCCTCGGCTGAGTTGCCATTCCGCTTCGCTCCATTGCCCCGTATTCGCGGAGCCGCCCTTCGCTACACTTCGGGTCTCGCGGCCCATCCCGCCGCCTCACGACGGCGGTAGCCAGTGGCAGACAACGAGGCCTCCCCGGGCAATGCGCATCCACCTCACACGTATTCCCGCCGCATCTGCATCCGTGATCTTCCGGACAGGTATATGACTTCAGAGCTATTGGCCTCCTCATCTGTCACGGATTGTCTCATATGAGATTCTTGTTCACCGGGCCCGTGCTTTGCCTGCATGTTACCACTCGCCTTCGGCTCATTGCTTCACATTCGTGAAGCCGACTTCCGCTTCGCTTCTGCACCTCTCGACGCAATCTCACGATTACGCAGTTGACGTTAAGCGAACGCTTCCCCCTGCCGGACGCGCAAGGGACTCTCACCCTCAAGAGGATACGCCCCGCCGGGCGCACTAAACAAAAAAGATCATCGGGACCGATGAGTCCCCTCTGACCGAATCAGGATTCGCTCAGGCGTTTTACTTCCTTCTCGATATGGAAAAGATTGTGGGACTCGCGCAGGATGTCCGGAATGCGATCCGAAAACGGGCTTTCCGCGAGGCATGACCAGTCAAGTCCATCAAGCGCCTTGGCCTGCTGTCCAGGGAACCAGTGGTCTGCGTTGCCGAGCAGGTTATAGCGCATCTTCGCAAACTCCAGCAGCTCCAGTCCCTGATAAAAGGTCCAGAGCCGCAGAATTTCCCTGACATTGATATTTCCGGGCGTCTCGATGTAGTGCGGAAGCCCTTCATGCCAACGCTCAAACCACTCGGCACCAACAGACGCCTTCATGGCATCATTCATCTTCATCTCAATGGAATCGGCCCATTTCGAGCGATCATCCCAATAACGGGTGACGGCCTCGACGTGCTCATCAAAGTCAGACGGTCGCGCCACACCGATACTCAGGGTATGAACTTCCGGTCGGTTCAGGCAGAATAGGTCGTTCCACTGCATGGGCGTAAGCGGATCGCACAGCGCACTCATGACCGGCGTCGGCTTGTAGAGCATGCCCCCTTTATCATTGGGACTGATGATGAAAACACCCATGTCTTCAGCCGCGGCGGCTTCAACCATCGGCCAATGCAACTGATGGTAGATATAATACCAATGAAGATTTACATAATCAAATTCCCCGCTCTGCACCGCGGGAATGACCGTTTCGGGGCCTGCATGCGTCGAAAAGCCGACAAAACGAACGCGGCCTTCTTTCTGAAGGCGCCGGACCGCTTCGAGGCAGCCGCCTTTGCGGAGCGTGGTTTCCAGCAGTTCCGGAGTGTTGATTCCGTGAATAGACAGGAGGTCGACATACTCCAGATTCAGGTATTTCATGGAGGTTTCAAAGGTCTCGAGCAATGCGGCGGCGCTGTCTTTCACCCCGATCTTGGTCTGCACCAGCAGGCGGCTCCGATCCAGCCGGGGCAAAACCCATCCCAGCTGCATTTCCGATGGCCCATAGCCCCGGGCGGTTTCAATATGGTTGATGCCTCGATCAAGCGCGTAATGAATACACGCTTCCAGATTGGACTGGCCTTCCCGCTCAATCTTATCCGGATCAAGATCCTCCCATCCCTGTTGAAAACGCATTCCCCCGCACGTCAGCACGGGCATCTCTAGCTCAGTTCTTCCAAAACGTCTGGTTGGCACCTGCATCTGCTTACCTCTTTTTATCCAGTTCCCGGCGGATCATCTCTGCCGTTTTTATTCCGATTCCCGGCGCCTCGGCAATCTCTTCCACGGAAGCCCGGCCCAGGCGCACCATTGAGCCGAAATAACGAAGAAGTGCCTCTTTCTTTGACGCGCCGATGCCCTGAATTTCATCCAGCCGCGACTCCATGATACGCCGCCGGCGCAGCTCACGATGATAAGAGATGGCAAACCGGTGCGCCTCATCGCGCAGTCGGGTGACTACAGTAAGTCCGGCTGAATGACGCGGCAGGATGAGATTGCCCGAATTATTTTCATAATCCCAGACGATTTCCTCATACCGTTTGGCCAGCCCGACAATAGGCAGATCCTGCAGACCAAGAAGTTCCAGCTCTTTGCGGGCGGCACGCAGCTGGGTAATCCCGCCGTCCACCATTACCAGCCCCGGCATGGATCTGTTTTCCCGCTGGAGACGGGAATAGCGGCGCCGGACCACTTCGGCCATCGAACGCGGATCATCCGCGCCCTCAACCGTCTTGATCCGAAAACGTCGATAACGCCCCGGATATGGCACGCCATCGACCGAGCACACCATACTGGCGACCGAATTGGTGCCGGAAATATTGGAAATATCAAAGCACTCAATAACGCGCGGCTCTGCCGAAAGCGTCAACTGTTTCTGAAGCTCCTTTAATCCTAAACGCGCTTCATCCTGCTTCATTCGGGGCGTCTTCCGCACTTTCGCCCGTTCTTTTACCGTCGTGTGCAGCTGAAAAAGCACATCACGCAGAGCCGCCGCATCCTCAAACCGCTGTTCTGCAGCTGCCGCCTCCATCTCTGTGCGCAGGTTTTTAAGCAACCCCATCCGCTCGCCCTGAAGAAAAGCGCACACCTCGTCGATCCGTTGGCGATATTCCTCTGCACTCACCTTCTGAACACATGGCGCAGTGCAGTTTGCGATGATGTCATTGCTACAGTGCCGATAGGTCTCTTCGTCGGGAACCTGCGGCCGGCATCTCCGTATCCCGAAATGACGTTCAAGAAATTCGATGGCCACCTTGACCGCAAGGCCCGATGTGTAGGGCCCGAAATACAGGGCTCCGTCGTTTTTACGGATCCGGCATTTCTGAATCGTCGGAAACGGATGCTGCACATCCACCCGGATCATCATGAACCGCTTATCATCTTTCCAGAGCGTATTATAATGCGGGCGGTACTCCTTGATCAGCTTTCCTTCCGTCAGAATGGCCTCGGCCTCGCTCTTGAGCACAACAATATCAAAGTCGGCAATCGAATTGATCAGACTGCGGATTTTCGGTTGCGCGGTCCGGCGCGTGTGCTCGCGAAAATAGCTTTGAACCCGCTTTCGCAGCGAAGCAGCTTTCCCGATATATATGATCTTCCCGTCACGATCCCGCATGAGATAACATCCGGGTTCATCCGGCAGGCTACGCAGCTTGTTTGTGATGGTTTCCGAAAAGGCCATGGAGAGAATCTAATCAAGCACGGGAAACAGATCAAGCTCGCCCATGCATTCTGTACCGATTTAGTGCTTGATCAATATCCATCGAAGCACAAAATTAGCTGCATGAAAAAGCTGTATGATATTGCGTGGGAAATATGGACCGTAACCATCGAGATGGCTCCGTTTCTTCTCTTCGGCTTCCTGATGGCTGGCATACTCTCCGTTCTCATTTCAAAAGACTATGTCCGGCGTCATCTGGGAGACAAAGGATGGATGGGATCATTCAAGGCAGCACTGGTCGGCGTCCCGATGCCCATCTGTTCCTGCGGCGTCATTCCACTCGCTGCATCGCTCCGAAAACACGGCGCCAGTCGCGGTGCAACAGCATCGTTTCTTGCATCCACGCCCCAGACAGGCATCGACAGCCTGATGATTACTTATGCACTGCTGGGCTGGGTGTTTGCCGTTTTTCGCGCAGCGGTTGCCTTCATTTCCGGCATTGCCTGCGGGACGGCGGTCGCCGCCGTTTCTCCGGCGGAAACAGAGTCCACCGAAACCTGTGAAGACGAATGCTGCCAGCCAGACTGCGAACCGGCATTAAGACGAATGCTGAAGTATGGTTTCATCATCCTTCCACGAAATATTGCCAAGGCCGTCGTGGTCGGCATCATTCTTTCCGGCATTATCAGCGGACTTATTCCCGATGATTTTATTACGGATAACCTTGGCGACTCCTCGTTCGCCATGCTGCTGATGTTGATCATCGGCATTCCGATCTATGTCTGTTCATCCGCTTCGGTACCGATTGCCCTCGCCTTTATTAAAGCCGGCATATCCCCGGGCGCGGCCCTGGTCTTTCTGATTACCGGTCCTGCAACCAATGCTGCAACACTCACGACTCTTTGGCAGATCATCGGGCGCAAACAGCTGGCGGTTTTCCTGATTACTCTGGCCTCCTGCGCGCTGATTGCCGGATGGATGATGAACCACTTTAGCCCGACTCTCGGCGTGATGGATCAGATTTGCCACAGAAAGGAACCGGCTGGCCCGACCAAAATAGCCATGGCGGTAATACTCTGCCTCGTACTGATTAACGCAATGTGCCCGAAAAAAAAGAGCTAACCCGGCAATCACTCTTTATATGTTTTACCAGAAAGACAAATACTGAATTATTACTTTTTGATAAAAAATCCTTCTGTTTAATGCCATAAATCCACTACACCTTATCCCATACAGTCAGTTGGGGGCTCATGGAAAAACATAAGATTATAATCATTGATGATCATCCGATCATTCATGACGGTTTGCGTATTCTCCTATCCAATGAACCGGATATGGAGGTGGTTGACATTGCGGAATCAGCAACCCAGGCAATGGAAAAACTTAAAGACGTCTCGCCTGATCTGGCAATTGTTGACCTATCCATGGGCGATTCCGACGGCACCTACCTGATTCAGCGAATCCATACGACCTACCCGAATCTGAAAATGCTGGTCTATACCATGTCTGAAGAACGCCTTTTTGCCGAACGGACTCATACCGCCGGAGCCAGCGGCTATGTGATGAAAACCACGCCGCCGAAAGAACTGAAAGAGGCTATTCGCACCGTACTCGCAGGCAGACCCTGCTTTCATCCGGACATTCAGAAACGCATCGACAAGAAGAGCGAAACAGGAAAAGACAAAGGTCATACCCTGCTGGATGTGCTCTCCAACCGTGAAATAGATATTTTCAAACTTCTGGGCGAAGGCATGGACTCAGTCCTGATCGGCAAAAAACTTAAAATCAGCCGCAATACGGTGGACACCCACCGTATTAATATCAAAAACAAGCTCGACCTTCCAAACGGGAAGGCGCTTGAGCGGCTGGCCTTTGAAATCCTCCAGCATAAGAAAAACTTGCCGGATTAAAAAAACGCAGACAGGGCGGTAAGCCGGATTCTGTTCCCCTTGCGGGGCCGATCATTTATCTAGTGCGTTCAACCCGCAACTGATAGCGATACGGGCCGTATCATCGTCGCCTATTTGAACTTGCTCCGGACGGGGTTTACCCTGCCCCCTCGGTTACCCTCGGGGCGGTGGGCTCTTACCCCACCATTTCACCCTTACCCCGCGAAACGCCGAAGCACTTCCGGGGCGGTATATTTTCTGCGGCACTTTCCATCCCCTGCGGTCTTGCACAGAGGTTCCCGCGTTAACCACGGGACGTCCTGCCCTGCGGAGTCCGGACTTTCCTCTCCCTTTTCAGGAAGCGACCAGTACACCCTGTCTGCTATTAAAGTAATGATTGAGATGCGAAATGATATCCGCTTGCTATACGTTTCGCAGAAACTGCTGTTAAGGAGCCGGGTTGTAGACAATCCGGCCGCAGAAGTTGCAACTGACAATCTTGGTCGGATTGCGTGCATCGTGAATAACCTGCGGAGGAAGTTTCATGTGGCATCCGCCGCAATGGCCGCCAGACTCCACCATGACCACCGCAAAATCGCGCTTGTTGTTGAGAATGCGGGTATACTTCTGAAGCAGCACGCGGTCGCACAACTCAGCAGCCCGGCGCCGGTCATCCTTGAGACCTTCCATGCGCTCATTGAGCGCTTCCGAACGATCGCTCAACTCGGCCAACTCATCGGCGATACCCTCTTTCTCGGTATTCAGGCGGGCCTCGCATTCCTCAACGATGGCTTTACCCTGCTCCAGGTTTTCCATGAGCCGGATCTCTTTATCTTCGAGTTCCTTGATCTCGGCTTCAACCATGCCGATCTCCTTGACGAAAGCCCGGTACTGATCATTCGTCTTGGCTTCCATCTGCTGATTCTTGTACCTGTTGACTTTTTCCCTGCAGGCGTCGATTTCAAGTTCAATATCTTTGAGCATGGCTTCTGTGTGCTTCCTGCTGTCGTTCGCCATCTCAAGTTTTTTCCGGGCTCCGTCCAGCTGAGCTTCAATGTCGCTCTGGCGCTGGGGGATATCGCGGATTTCCCGCATTATTCTGATCAGTTTACGATCTTTTTTCTGCAAAGCGACAATCGGTTCCAACGGATGCGTCACAGCAACCTCCTCAAGATTTTCTAAAAAACAAGCCTCGTAACCTACTCGCTTCGATTCGACAAGTCAAAGCGATCAATCCAATTATTTACTACCCGGATGAACCAGCTCCAAGCCTTCGCGACACAGCGGGCAGTCGGAGGGATCATACGTGACAGGCTCAATATCCAGCAGGCTGACCAGCGGAGCGTCAAATTGCGCCTTGCCGCCGCTGCGGTTGACCAGAATACCGATCGCCTTAACCACACCGCCGTTTTCCTTGACGATATCGATGGTTTCCTGCACCCGCCCGCCACGGGTTACCACATCTTCGGCCACAACAAAGCGTTCGCCTTCACGAATCTTAAAGCGGCGAAGCTTCAGTTCATTGTTTTCCTTTTCCACGAAAATAAACCGGACGCCGAGGGCTCGCGCAACGTCGTGACCGATAGTAATGCCGCCCATGGCCGGAGCAATCACGGTATCCACTTCCAGGTCAGCCAGCTCCTGCTTCATCTTTTCCACCAGCACCTCACACAGCCGGCCCGCGATACGCGGATACTGCAGCAGCAGCGCACACTGAAAAAAACGATTACTATGCAACCCGGACCGCAACTCAAAATGACCATTGAGCAGAGCGCCCGTTTCCTCAAACAACTTAAAGACTTCTTCCTGTTTCACTGAATCTCCTCATCTGAACTGATTTCCTGAAAACGCGGACACCTTTCCAGAATCGGCCCGATTCGTCCAGTGACATCTTTCTGAACCCGCAATCTTACGGAGTCCGCGTGATCGGCAGATTTCAACCTCATAAAAGCCGCCATGGAGATTTGAATGCTATTAAAGGTTGTCC
>JAFGVP010000078.1 GCA_016937945.1 Pontiellaceae bacterium
GGAGGAGGGAGGAATCAAAGAACAACCGGAGTTATGCACTATAACTAAAACTGACCACCGAGTGGTTTAAAGGGTGAGTCCACTTCTCTCACAAAGAAAACGAAGACGTGGAAAACAAAGAATATGATTAAGAACAAGATGGTAATATGGACAACAGCGGTTACGGTGCTGATTGCAACGTTTGAGGTACAGGCATCGGAAATTGTAGTTTCATGGCAGAGCAACGGAGTGCTGGTAGCCGAGGGCATGGAGCCGGGAACGACCGGATCATTGAAACAGACTTCGAGCATAACGAATTTATTTGCCGATTCCTCATCCGATTCTGTGGTGGTAGATAGCAACGGTATTGCGCGTTTTGCTATTTCGATGTCTGATCCAGTCATGTTTTTCCGGGTCAGTGGAACACCAGCGTCTTCAGCGGTGCAGAGTATGGTGTTGATTCCTTCGGGAACCAACAGTGGAACCGATCCTGATTTCGGAGCGTATTCACTGTCAGTAGACGCTTTCTATATGGATGCGACCGAGGTGGTTAATGATACCATCGTGGAGGTGATGCAGTGGGCCTATGATAACGGGAGGATCCTTATCAGTGCCTCAACGGTGCAGAATGCAACGGGAGATGCGCAGGAATTACTTGATTTGGATGCAAGCGGTTGCCAGATTATCTGGAACGGTGAGCGTTTCGGGATGAATAGCGCCAAGGGCAGTAGATATCCATGTGTAGAAATCTCGTGGTGTGGTGCGGCAGCTTTCTGCAACTATCGTTCAGAGATGGAGGGTAAAACTCCATGCTACGACCTGTCGGACTGGAGCTGCAATCTCGACGCGGGCGGCTACCGCCTGCCGACAAGCGACGAGTGGGAATATGCCGCGCGAGGCGGACTTAGTGGCAAGCGTTTCCCTTGGGGCGATACCATCACGCACAGTGAGGCAAACTACAAGAGTTCAACCTCATACAATTATGACACGAGCGCAACACGCGGCTACCATCCAGACTACAGCGACGGGACGTATCCGTACACGAGTCCTGTGGGATCTTTTGGAACTAACAGCTATGGCCTTTATGACATGGCGGGAAATGTAATGGAATGGTGCAACGATAAGCATCCAGACTATGAGGAATTTCGAGTGTTTCGAGGCGGAAGTTGGTACTATACCGCAGACCTTGCGCTATGTGGCAATGTGTTAATGAGTAAGCCATATTTCACTTTTTACCATGTCGGATTCCGGTCTGTCATGCCCGCCCATTAAAACCATAGTCCATTATATAATGGGTTTTATGTAGCAAACATAAATTGAGCGAACCAGGGCATGGACCCTAGAGCAGCAGAAATAGAAAACATGGATAATTCGGGCGATAATTTTAATGAGTCCGGCGCCGCCACATAATCTGAACGGATTGTGCTGGCAACTATATCCCCATGGATATACCCCCGAGAAAACCACGGCTTCTGGATCAGGTTCGCAATCAGATGCGACTGAAACGAATGTCTCCAAAAACCGAAAAAACATATGTCCACTGGATCAGGAAATATATTCTGTTTCACGACAAACGCCATCCGTCAGAAATGGCGGAGCCGGAAATCGAGCAATTCCTGACACATATGGCCGTTGACCTTCGCCTATCTGCCACGTCTCAAAACCAGGCCATGAGTGCCCTTTTATTTCTTTACCGACATGTCCTGAATATCAGCATTGATGAATCTATAAACGCCAAGCGGGCCAGAAAACACCACCGAGTTCCCGTTGTTCTTTCTCCCGGAGAGGTCGAACGACTGTTTTCCAAAATGTCGGGCACCAAACGACTCATGGCACAGGTCCAATACGGCGGGGGACTCAGGATCAGTGAATGCCTGTCTCTCCGAATTCAGGATGTAGATCTTGAGCGACGAACCCTGAGGCTAATTAACAGCAAAAGTCGATTCGACCGCTATTCCATTATCCCGGAATCGCTTGTTCCCGAATTGAGAAAACATCGAAGTCGAGTCAAAGCACTTCATGATGCCGATCTGAAGAATGGTTATGGACGTGTCGAGCTTCCCGAGGCCATTCAACGCAAGTTTCGCTCGGCCCCAACAGACTTCCGCTGGCAGTTCTTTTTCCCGGCAAAGAAACTTTTCCATAATGAACAAACCGGAAAGCGCGGCCGATGGCACGTTCTACCGACGGTCTTACAAAAAGAAATCAAGCGTGCGGCCGACAAAGCCGACATCTATAAACGCGTCACGCCTCATGTGCTCAGACACTCTTTTGCGACTCACCTGCTGGAATCCGGGTGCGACATCCGCACCATCCAGCAATTGCTGGGACACAAGGATCTGAACACAACAATGATTTACACGCATACGATTCATAACAGCAAATTGCCTGCAAGATCGCTGATCAACCCCCTCGATCGCATTATCCAAACCCGAATGAATTCACAGTAATCTGGCGCAAAATACGTTCTCGATCTCAACTGACCAAAAATCGTTCGATCACCTCCATTCTAAAAAAGAAAAACTGCGTTCCTAAATTCAGGAACGCAGTTTTTTTGTTACAGGGCCGGAATCTCAACCAGAGATTCAGCAGTACATTCCTATTCACCCGTGATCATAAAAAATTCCAGGGAGGCGCCGCTGGCAGGAACAGAGTCCATTGTTGTCGTGGCTCCCCCGGCAATTCCTGTTTTAACAGGGCTCCATGCGGCGGCGTTTAGATTCGTCTTATGCATGATCGTATAGGTTCCGATCGACTCCGAAGCCCAGACGAGTGTTACCGATCCTTCCGACACAGATACACTCATAATATCTGGAGAAACTGTAGGCTGAGGCGGAACCGTGGCATCCACCGGCTGATAGCCAATTCCATCGATCCATGTGCGATCTCCGGATGAAGGCACATCCTCCAGATAAACCGTGATCGGCGTATTGGTATCGGCAATTTCTGTCGTTCCGAGAAAAACCCGATAGAGCGTATGCGTCCCCCAGAAATCCGGACCGACCTCTAACAGAGCCACGGCATTGGTACTCGATGATGTGTAGGCAGGCAACGCGTTGGTTGAATCGTCCAGACCGGCTCCGAGATCCCATCCGCTGCCATTATCCCACATATAGGCATACACCCTGTAGTTTCCGGTCTCAGCAACATACGCGGTTGTTTTCAACCGTTGATGGTCCTCGGTACTGAGACTTTCATAAATCGAGTTTCCGCCGGCATACGGCACGCAGTCCGCGCTGGTCGGCTCGTTTGTCGTCCCCGTAATAATTCCGAAATCAGTCCGAGCCCGCCAATATGTACTGGCATTGGTTGTTGATGTGATAAAGGCCGTCCCGACTTCGACCGGGCCATCATTCGTCGTGGCCATAACCGTATTGTTCGTTGTGACGTCAACATAGGTTATGGGATTTCCGACATAAAACGAAAAGGAATTGGTTACCAGCAAGGAACCGGGAGATGTTGCCACGACAACCAGAGCCGTGTGGGTCGAATCGAGGGTGAGCGATTCGGCCGGCGTGTATGAAACCGTCGTAATGAAATTGGTGTAGGACGACGTAACATCGGCGATGTTCACCCCGTCAAGCGTCATCATGATCTGAGATGCATCAACCGTTCCGGCGCCATCCAGGAAGTATGCTTCAATCAAGGGAGTTCCCGTTGCGGTACTCTTTTCAGGAATGCCGCCGACCGCCCACACTTCCACCGTTGAATTTGAAGGGTTGAGCATGGCATCCGTCACAGGAAGCCCGGCATTCACGAAAGCCAGCGCATCGATCTCGCACCCATCCTCTCGCGGAGCAATTCCGTAAACCAGGTTTGTGGCATCGCCGGCATTCAGCGCCGTCGCCATTTGAACCCAGTGAAATCCATCTGCCGTGCAAGCCGCGCCATCGAGTCCCGTCCATCCCGCAATTCCGTTCTGGATCGTGAATGTATTGGTCTGGAATCCAGTCGCCACCAGCATGCTGTCATCGCTGTAGCCCCCTGCCCCGATGTGCAACCGGGCGTATACATCATACGTGGCATTGGATGTCAGGTCTCCGACAGAGTATACCGCGACATCGCTCGGCGAATACGGAACATCCCAGATCGAGCTGCGATCGTAACGTGATGTGATAAACGATGCGTTGAATGCATCCGAGGGAATGTTTTCATCCACGACGACCACATAGTTGCTCCCGAGCACAACAGCATCCTCCGCCTGAATCACCACGATTTCAGCCGATGCTATTCCGGCAAGCAGCAACGCCGCAGCAGAACATAGTATCTTCTTCATGATTATACCTTTCATATTTTTACACTCCGCCGACAGAACCTACCCGGCAATGATGCTCATTGCGTTGATCGTGTATACCGCGGCCGTTTCTCCTCCGAATCGCAGGGGACTCACACGCATGCACATGAACAAGCCTCCTCCCGATTTGACTTCAAAATACGCACACTGGCTATACCGTCAATCGGCAAAAATGAACCCGGAATACCCCTTTATGAAACTCTCATTGGATGCCGTTTCAGTCGAAAGCCGGACCGTACCATTCAGGGTTGTTTCACCTTGCAGCAAAGAATCCGGACAACCGCATAACGAGCATCCGGCGTCGATTCTGAACGAGGATTGCCCTTGTTATTCTGAAACATGAAACCGACCGAAAATGCGCCGGACCACGCCAAACCAGCCCCCTCTTTATTCGCCCCGGAAATCTCCATTTCCATCAACCCATTCCCTGTTTCAGAAAGAGCGATCTACCATTCAACATTCGCGATACCCATCTGTGGATGAAGCACCTATATCTGAAATGTGCTTCGTACCCGCATGTCATGAAGTCGGGACGGCAGATAAAGGAACAGAAAAGGAGATAAGGATGAAAAAACATAAGACGGCTGCGTGGTCAGCCTTGATAGGTATCGGGATGGTTTCTGTCAGTCAGGCAACGGTTGTTGCATTCGATCACGGAGCAAGCTGGGCCGGCGGCGCCGCCGGTAATGCCGCAACGACCGCATTCATCAGCAATAACTTCCAGAACATAAACATGACCGTCGGGGATTTTAGTGACACCGGCAATGCCGGCGTTCAGTCAACCATCGAAGCGGCCGATGTGCTCGTGATCGGTCGCACCCTGTGGAGCGGCGCATATGATGCAACCGACATGACCTACTACAGTTCACTGAACATTCCGGTCGTATTCCTGACAAGCTACGTGACCCGCAGCTCCATCATGGGTTATGAAGGCGACCTCAACGGTGGCGCAGGAGTTGACGGTAATGAAACCACAATTACCGCCGCCGGCGCCCTGGCCATGGGACTGGCAGAGGGAACCTACGATCTTTATACCAGCGGATTCGACACGCTGGGAACGGGAGATGTAGGCGGCGGTGATATTCTGGCAACAATCGGCGGGAACCATCTGGCGGTCGGCTGGAGTGCAGGCACCACCAATGCCGCCGGGATTGTGCAGTCCGCTAATCGACTGCTCTATAATTTTGACGCCAACGGCAACACAACGCCAGATAGCGCGGCAGGGCAACTTGCCCTGATCAATGCAATGGAAACCTACACAGGCATGACCGCCATTCCCGAGCCGACCACGATCGGACTGCTCGGAATTTCCAGCGTGGGAGGTCTCATGCTGGTGCGTAGCCGCTTCAGACGTTAAGACGGTTCATGGCCGCAGGTTGATTTCCAATCCTGCGGCATGCAAACGGGGCGCCCCGGCGCCCCGTCTCTTTTTAATCACACATGAGAGAACACAGTCAAACGTCATCTATTCAATCCCGAACACGGGACCGGTCAGCGACATTTCAGAGGGGTTTGCTTCCATTTGATCGACCATTTTATCCGGAACCTGAGCCGTCTTGAACATGGGAAAGACGCGGCGCATACCGGCATCGGATTCAACCAACGGATATTCAGCGCCCTGCTGTTCAATCAGCAGGCGGCAATCAAATGCGCCGCCGGGAATTTCTCCGATCAGAACTTCCATATCAACCCGCTGCCCCGCCTTTAAAGTAAACCAGTCACCGACCGCCAACCGGTTGCAGATATTCATGTAGTTACCGAGTTCACTCAGACTCGTTCCATCAACCATGATTTCTCCGAGAATCGGGCTCATCGTATCGCCATCCTCCAGACGCCGGCGAATGGTTTCAAAATGATCCATGTAATTCCCGCCCTTGAAGGAGCCGTATTTTGATGAGTTAATCGGGAAGCGTCGGTTGTTTTCATCACTACTTTTCCAGCTCGACAGCTTTCCATTGGTTTCCGGCCAGCTACCGTCCAGCACCATCCGCTTACCGATTCGCACAAGAAGCACGTCATCCCCTTCGCCCCAGAACCGATACTTACCGGATGTACGAGCCACAATGGTTCCCTGATAATGGCAAAGCCAATAGCTCGGCTTCACCTGATCCTCCACCCCATACGCTTTAGGCGCCGCATCCGCACCCATCGGCGGCATATTGAAGAAACGGGCATACTTCTTTTTCGGAGCCTGAAAGAAACTCTCCAATCGGCGGACATTCCACCCAGAACGAAGGAAACTGTTTACCACATCCCTGTACAGGTTCTGGGCTTCCGCATTGAAAGAATCTTCATCAACCAGTTCCCCGATTTTGGTCAGCTTCCCTTTTGCATCCTGCTTCAGGTCATAAAACGTCCCGACAAAGTCATTTCCGGCGCCCTTATCCGATCCGAAAAGCGTCATATCCAGATCCAGCGAAAAACCGGGACCAAATCCGCCGCCGGCGCCATAGCCGGTCCCGCCCGCCACGCCGACGATTTCCGGCATGGTAATATTCACCTGAGGCGTCGGAGTTTTCGCGACAATATTCTGCCGAAGCCGAGGCTTCTGTGACGGCCGTTTCACATTGACCGGTACCTGCAGCTTTCTCAGGTTCATTTTAGGCCGATTAACCGGTTTAGCCTCAAAGGCCTGCTCCGGTTTTATGATGGTTTTTACGGCAACAAAAAAGAGCGCGGCAACAATGATCACCGCATGAATAACAATGCTTACAAACAGCGCACTGGATTTTTTGTGTGCAAGAAAAACCCGTTTTTTTCGTCGATCTGACATATGAACCTCTGATTGATAAAACTGATGCTCTAACCGCCCCGGAGAAACCGTGCGGCATGACCCATGCACGATCTTCGTCAGGGATAGTAAATGCATCACACATCTCATCAATCGCGATTAATGAAACCGCAATCGACTCCTATGAAACCCATGAAACAGACTGCCGAATACAAACTGAAACGGCATCCCGGTTTCAGGGTTTACGCTCGGTGATTCATGTGATTGGTCGCGTGAATGATTATTCCGAAACCGGATGGGCCGGCGGGCCCAGATAGGTTTCAGCAACGGGGCCGCGATGAAGAACGATGCGCTGCAGAACGACACCGGGATCCACCATGGAAATTTTCAGCATGTGCCGCCCGGCCTTCTTTATTTCACACGAAGCATGCAGGACTCGCGCATTATCCGAAACCGCATTGGCCCAGCGGTTGTATGATTCAGGAATCGCGGGAAACGCATCAAGCAGCTGAGGATGTTCATCATCGAAAGAAACTGCAATCCGGAGTCCGCGCCCCGGAACAAAATGCAGCGTCGGGCCGATGATCAGATCCACATCCACGGAGCCGGCTTCGGCAATATAGACCGGATATTCCAGCGATGGAGCTTTATGTGGCGGAAGAATACTTTCAGCGGTTGTCGGAAAAACGGTCATGCCGGCGGCATAACGTCCATAATCCGGAATGGGCGACCAACATACCCCGTTCACCGAACGGTTTTTGACCGCCAGCTCCGGCGCAATCACAACGGGGCCCGCCATCCCCCCGAAACATCCGGAAGCGGCTTCAACCGCAGCCTTATCCGCCTTTGTAGCCACGACCTTGACAGCGACTGTTTCATCACGTCCGACGATCCGCACCTCACCTTCCGTCGGTCCAGTCGGCACTTTTTCCCAATCAATGGAAACCCAAAACCGGGAATCGTCGCTATCAGGAAACTGCTGCGGATCAAGAACGATCCACGAAGTCCCGGACTGAACCGTGAATGGTGCGGGGCGACTGCTCCGCTGAAAAACATCGATGTAAGAGCGCTGATTATTCAGGGAATCAAAAACAGGAAGCATGGCCGGCTCCGGACTGCCGGGCCAGGCCGGGCGGGAACCCTCTACTGCGACGCCGAAAGCTGCGGCGCCGGACACATCAACATCCTTAATATCTGGCATGACATTCCGTTCAGGATCGCGCCATCCGGTGTAACCGACATGCGTCTGGCTCATCATGTGGTTCCATTTCCCATCGGCAAGTTCAGCATGAAAATAATCGGTCAGCAGCTGATCCTGCTCAAACAGGGCCCGTACTCTGGCAGCTTCCGTATTTGCAGCCGCACGCCCCTGCTCCGCATACAAATGGTTTCGCCCGGCGGCGATATACATGTCAACCAGTATTGAGGCGGCCTTGACCGGATGAAGGACCAGCTGGAAACAGGCATCCTTCTGTTCATCCGGAAGGTTCTCGTGAACCGACTCGGCGCGGGCCACCAGTTCGCCCCATGCATCCGACACGCGTTCTGCCTCCCTGTAGTTGATCAGGCTGAAGGTGTCCGGATCAATCAGTTCCGGCTTTCGCCAGCCGGCATATTTAAGATATTTCGAAACGATATCCGCAATTTCTTCGCTTTGATTCACCCCGAACTCGCGCGCGGCCCATTGCCGGGTAAAGTCAGCGATCTTTTCCTTCTGAAGCGCGGCCGGATTCCACGCCATGCGAAGGAAGAATTCGATCGGGAGCTCCATAGGCTTCAGGTCGCCGACATTAACAATCCAGATTCGCGTGGCATCATATTCATACGCCAGGTTCATCTGTTCCCACACCTTGGGAAGCGGGTTGGTATTGAGCCATTTATAGCAGCGCGGTCCGCCCACATAATCAAAGTGATAATACACCCCCGCACCGCCGCTTCGCCTGCGCTCTTCCGGAGTTGGAAGCCGCCGGATATTCCCCCAGTTATCGTCGCACCACAGCAGCGTAACATCATCCGGCACACGCATGCCGTGCTCATAATACTCCATCACTTCTTTGTAGAGCGCCCACAGCTGGGGCACCTGCGTGACATCCGGATTTATGTATGCCTTCAGGATTGCCCGCTGATCCGACACGATCCTCTCAAGCAGCCGGACGTTGTCATCCATGTTGCCGCCTTTGATCATTTCCTCGTCGCCGTCGCCCCGCATACCGATCGTCACAATGCTTTCATAAGCCCGGTTACGAATAATCCCATCCGTCCAGAATTTTTTCAGACCGTCCTCATTCGTGTAATAGTTCCACTCGCCGTTCCCCAGCTCGCTCCGATGATTGTGCCACTCCTGCTGGGCGCGAATCATCGGCTCATGATGCGAGGTGCCCATGACAATTCCATACTCATCCGCCAGCCGAGGATTCAGCGGATCATCCTCATTAAATGCCTTGCCCCACATCGCCGGCCACAGATAGTTGCCGCGCATCCGCAGAATGAGTTCAAACATATGCGCGTACATTTTCGAATTGATCCCGCCGAATTTTTCGCGCGCCCAGGGACCGAAACACGGTTCTTCGTCGTTAATGAAAATCCCGCGATATTTCACCACCGGTTCGCCCGATGCATAGCGCCCCGCCATCACGTACGCATCCTTGCGCTTTTTCGGATGGACGTCCGCCCACCAATACCAGGGCGAAACACCCAGTTGCTCAGACAGCTCATAGATCCCGTAGATCGTTCCGCGCTTATCGCTGCCGGCGATCACCAAAGCCTCCCGGATACCCGGCGCCGGATTTGCAACGGTCGCAATGACGAAGCTCTCCCATTTCCCCTTCAGGTCGGAATCATTGAGTTTGCCGTTCGACACCAGCGCATCGATCAGGGAACTCCGTCCGAGCGTCCCGATGATCACCGGACGGCGGCATCCGGTCTTTGCCGTTGATAGATGCGGCTTTCGATCCGTAACGCGCTCAATGTCCATCCGCAGGTCCCCGATCGCCCGAATCACGCCGGCATGGTCATCGGCATCATGCCACAGCTCGGCAGCGATTCCGTCAGCGACCAGAGGGAAATCACCACCTGACTCCGCTCGATCCGATATAAAATCAACAGCCAACCCAAGCCCCGCCAAAGCCGGCATGCCTCCGGATGCCAGAATGAAGACCACAGACCAGACTGAAAAAAAACGTCTCATATTCACCTCTGTCGCAAAAACATAGGCCACTGCCTTACAAACAAAGCATCGAGCTGCAAGGAGCATGGCGTAACACTCGAAAATTCAGCTGGACCGATATTTTAATAATAATATATTCCATTGGCTTCAGTGCTTTTTCTTCAGCAGCTTGAGCATGGTTTCGGCATAGCGTTTGCCAAGGATTCGATATCCTTCCGGCGTGAAATGCAGATGATCCGGAAGGCCCGGGCAGCCTTTTGAGGATATGACATGCGCCGTCGGAATGGTCTTCGGCAAGGCATCGATGATCGCATTCATGCTCGCACATGCACCGCCTTCATCCGCGCCCATCAATTCACCGGCGAGCAACGGAACATCCTCGGCGTTCAGGTTCAAATCCTTCAGCAGGTTTTCATAAACCCCCTTCACCTTTCCCGGCCACTCCTGATCGTTGGTGTTCGATTCGCCTTGATGCAGCAGAACCCCTTTGATCACCCCGTCCTTCTGTCCCAACCGGGCCATATCGACCAGCCGCTGATACGGATTCCCGCCATAGGCCGCAATCATACCCTTCATCCAGTCCGGCGCCGTCTCGACATACGATGCATAGGAACCCTTTTCGAAGAGCTCAATTCTGCATCCGCCGACCGACACATTAATGATGCCTACCTTGATGTTCTTCGGAAGCTCCGCCACCAGGGTACGACCAAAATAGTCGGCCGGACACAGGCCGGCATGCGGCCGGCACAACGGAGGAGTTGCGGCATACCATCCGCCCATTTCCCGGCCAAGCTCCGGAAAGTCCACGACGGCCAGCATCTTAAAGCGTTTATCCACCGGCCCTAGATCCTGTTCCTCGATTCCCGGATATCCTTCACTGTTCGACTGCCCGAAACAGAGAAAGATATAGAAATCCGGATCCTGCGCAAATGCACTGGACACCCCCATAAACAATCCGGCCAATAAACACAATCCATGTCTTTTCATCATCCAGACTCCTTCCGTCCGGCGCATATTCCAAGGCGCCGGACCGACCAAAAACCATCTATTTATTCGGAGCAAACTGCCACCAGTCCAGATCGGCCAGCCGATCCTTGCTTCCGCTGAATTTAAGATAGAGGTCGTGCACCCCCGCCGCACCATCAACCGATGAAACGACATCCTTCCACTTCTGATCTCCGCCGGAGGACGGAATACTGCAGCGGGCAATCACTTTTCCATCAAGGCTGTCTAGGCAGAGTTCAATCCTGCTTCCGGCCGATGCGCCGGCCACCCGCAGCGCCACTTTGGCGGCTCCTTTTTCGCCGAAATCAACCCCGGCGATTCTGATCCAGTCGCCGTCCTGCGTATCGGTCACAAACATTCCGCCTTCATCGCCGGGGGCGGTTTCAATGCCGTTCTGCGCTGCAAAGGTTTCCGCCTCGACCCGCACATACGGATTAATGTTTTCAAGCTGCTTTACGCCATCGGTGGTGTACTCAACTTTCCGGATGGTGCCGTCGGTGTTGTAGTCGAAGGTTTCAATGGCAATGTTACGACGGAAACCGGTGGGGATTCCCGCTTCGGAGGCAACGATTCGGTTGTGGTATACATGGTACCATTTTCCTTTGAACTCAAACTCACAGGCATGGTTGTTATTGTTGTTAAGCGGCGGCTGGTCGGCCACGACACCGGCGTATTCAAACCCGCTTACGGGACTCTTGCTGGTCATGTAGTCGATCCGCATCTGAGCGGCCGGCGTCGTGGAATAAGAGAAGTAATAGGTATCGCCGACCTTCCATACCCATGCCGCCTCAAAAAAGTTCGGCGCATGCATCTTGATCACCTCGCCGTCCAGGGAAATCATATCCTGCTTAAGCCGGGCGGCGCGCACATTATCGTCGCCGTTGCCGCCGAAATAAATATAGGCCTGACCATCGTCATCAACAAATACGCCCGGATCAAACAGCCACATATGCTCGGCCGGATATACACCCGGCGTGCCGTGCTCAATCAGCGGTTTTCCATTAACATCCTTAAATGGACCGATCGGATTATCGGCCGATGCCACGCCAATGTTTCCACCGCCGTTCCCGAAATAGAGAAAAACCTTGCCATCGCGGCCGACTGCGCACGGCGCCCACGTTTTCTTTGCCCACGACGTATCCCGTTCGGCGTCGAATACCACCCCGTGATCAGTCCAGTTTTTCATATCGGAGCTCGAAACACAGACCACGTTGGGAATGTTGTAGCTGCCTTCCAGCGGGCTTTCGTCATCATTTGAACAGTAGACATAAACACGGTCCTCGGTCACCAGCACCGAGGGATCAGCCAGATAGCGATGAGACGCAATCGGATAATCGGCATGCAACGCTGGAATTAAACCGCCCAACAATGCCGTGCTTAGGCACCACTTCGTATATTTCTGTTTCATCGTCTTCCTTCTCTCTATCGTATTAATTTTCAAACAGGGTCAAATCGATGGATTCCGCCAGCACTTTATACCCCGAGGCATTCATGTGCAGATCGTCGGAGGTATAGGAGGGGACGATCGAAGGCGGACTGCTTCCCTCCTCCATCACAGCGGCGGAAAAATCCATGTAGGCATCAAAGACGTCGTTGGTCATGATCCAGGCATTGACCTCCTGCCGCACGGTTTCGTGGGCAGCGGTATAATAAAAGCTGTCATAAATCGGAGTCACGGTCGCGCCGTAAACGCGAAGGCCCCGCGCGTGTGCCTGATCCGCCATGCTCTTGTAGGCGGCGATAATATTGGAAGCGCTCTGATTGCCGCCGATATCGTTGACCCCGTAAAAGATAACCAGCCAACGGGCGGCGCTTTGATCGAGAACATCCCGCTGGAAACGAGGAAGGCCGGAGCCGATAATCGTGGAGCCCCCGATTCCCATGTTCGCAATTCCGACACCCGCCGTCGGAGCGTTGGTGCTCAGGCGCGATGCAAAAAAGTCCGTCCAGCGTGTATTGTAGTCATAGGTGGTGCCGGCGCCGTCGGTGATTGAATCTCCCATGATGACAACGGTCCCGCTGGATGCCGGCGCCATGACCTCAATTCCCGTCAGGGTGTACCAGCTGAACTGCGTGGTCGCTCCGGTTAAGTCCGCATGGGAAACGGCGTTGCCGTCGGCAATGAAGGAATCCGCCCGGGCACCCCGATGACCGGTCATCGGCGAATGCGCAATATCTCCGTAATGAATACTTACCGCCACCAGCGACAGCGCCGGCAGGTTAAACCGGACCGGATCGCAATAGATTTCTCCGCCCGCGGGAATAGCCACACTGGATGCACCGCGAAAACGCAGGGCCGTATCGGTTGTCGGATCAATATCGCCGATCGTTGCGCTGCTGTTCACGCTGCCGGCCAGCGCAATGTGAACGTTGTTGATCGTGACCGGCACCGTTCCGTACGCATTTGAGAAACGCAGTCGCAGCAGTTTCCCTTCGGCGGATGTCCGCACAAACATTCGTACGGTGTTATGGGCAAGCACCTTGGGCGGCAGGTAGGAGGCATCGGTAAAGCCCTCCGTTGCGGTCGCCCAGGTGGTAACCCAATGGCCCTCTTCCGCATGAACCGCCGGCAGCGCACCACTGACAGCAAACAACACAAGCGCCAGACTTTTTCCGACTGCGGTTTTAATCCGTCTATTTTTCCACATAGGTAAATTCCTTTCCTTAGAGCGACTGCGCCCGATAAAAACGGTTCGACAAAACGGCGGCATCATAAAAGGTCCACCGGCCGCTGCTGTCCGTTAAGTTCGTGGATAGGTCCTGCCATACAACCGGCAAGGAGGAGAGATCTTCCGTGGCCTGAACCACACAGGATGAATTCGGAGCCCCGACAAAATCGATCATCAGAGATCCGTCCGAAATACCGGATACCGACGCATACGCCGGAATCGAAAGACGGAAGATGGTGCCGGCACCGCCGGGGCCGCCGCCGAATGCAGAACCATACAGGCTGTTGCCTACGCGAACAACCGGCGCTGTGGGATACGCCCCGTAGTTGTTTGTGCCGGCGCCGGATACCGGCTCGAATTCATAAATCGTTTTCATGACGGGATCCGTGATATCCAGCGAGAATACGGACCCGGCCGCGCCGGAACCGCCGGCCGATGCCGTTCCATAAAGCACATTGCCGCAGAGGAGCAGCTCCGCACAGGGTGCCGCGCCGCCGGCGTTCGTATCCGCAAGCGGATCGGTAGCCGCAAAATCATGCAGAACCGTAAAACCGGAACCATCAATGCCGACCGCAAACAGGGTTCCGCATCCGCCCGTTCCGCCGGAAAGTGTGGTTCCATATAGCACATTGTTTGAACAGACCAAACCGCTGCACGGGAATGCGCCGCCGGAATTCGTGGCCATCCACGGATCGACGGACTGGAAATGATAAAGGACTGTAAAGTCCGAACCGTCCGACGCGATGGAATAGACCACACCGGCGCCGTGTTCCCCACCCCCCGAAGCCGTGCCGTAAAGAATATCGCCGGAACGAACCGGACCGCCATACGGCACTGCGCCATCGGCGTTGGTTCCGTGAACCGCATCAAGCGCACTGAAGGTATGCAGGACGGTAAAGCCGGTCCCATTGGTCGAAACGGAAAACAGGGTTCCCTCGCCATGGGCGCCGCCGGCCGAGGCCGCCCCGTAAAGAGTGGCGCCGGACTGCGCCATCAGGGCACAAGGATAGGCACCGCCGGTATTGCGGGAGGCATCATTCGAGAGTGCGTCGAAACTTTGCAGCAGCGTCACACGGCCGTTTTCCTGCGCCGCCAGAACGGCTCCGGCGCTGTTGGCACCGCCGGCCGCTGCCGTACCGAAAAAAGTAGATCCAGAGACGATCGGAGTACCCTGCGGATGTCCGGCACTGAGCGCACTTGAAAGGGGCGCCGCCATACTGAATTCTGAGCCATCCAGACTCATGGTAAATACCGTGCCGTCGCCCTGCTCGCCGCCGCTGAAGGTCATTCCGCACAATCCGTTACCAAACGGCGCCAGCCCGACCGGATGCTCGCCGTCGCGGTTTATGTTCTCATACACCTCGTCAAAACGATGCACAGCCATCCCGAACGGTCCATCGAAGGTGTTGGTACTGAATGTCGGCTCGGGAAGAAATCCACTGTCCAGGTTTTCCACGGTCAGCACCTCATCGGACGGCCCGAATACAAACTTGTCCAGATATAATCCATCCTCGCGGCCCCCAACCTGAAACGTCTGGGTCAGGCTTCCTTCGTTCACGGTGAACAGCGTATCCCACTTGACCCATTTCCATATCTGCGTGCCGGATGCTCCGCCGGAGGTGACCGCTTCCTGCTCCACCGTGAACCCTGTGGATGCAAGCCCGTTTGCCATCGACCAGTCAGCATCGGTTGTGGCGGATTTGCTACCGAAACTGGTTGCATAGAAAAAGCTGTCGTCGTTATAGCCATCAACCCCGACATAAAGGCGGGCATAGAGCTGATAGGTGTCCGCCCCGGGAAACGTGATGGTATACGTGGCCACACGGGCATCACTTCCCGGACTGTAACCGCCGCCGGTCACGGATATGGTTATGTTTGTTGCACCGCCGAGTGTATTAATCCCGAACTCCGTTCCCAGAATGCCCGACTCGGCCTCGACCACCGTCAGCGTGTTAGTTGCTCCGCCTCCCGTCCCCGATGAGCCGGATCCGTTGCGGGGAATCAACGACGTATACGCGGCAACGGCATCTATCATGGCCTGCACGCCCTCGTCGGTATCCGGCAGGGTATTGCCGCTTCCGGGAATATTAAAGAGCAGCCGGTTTCCGCTGAATGTATTGCCGGCAGCGCTCCGGGCCCCCGCCATCCAGCCTACCGCCAGATTATAGCCGCCAATCAACGCCAGGATTTCGCCCTCTCCCGCCGCGCCCGAACCGGCGGCATTGAATTCGCCGGTTCCGCTCCACCAGTCGACTGTCCCGGACACGCCGAATACCGATGCGCCAGCGGCGGTTACCGTGGTTTCATTCCCATCGACAACACTGCTGGCCACATCGCCGCTCTCCCAGCCCAGTTTGGTGTCGCGGGAGAGATAGGAGGTCAGGCAGATCACCGGGATTGTCAGGCTGCTGTTATAGTACGTTTCATCCGTCGTATCATAGCCACCGCTGTAGGTGGTCCGGCAGAGAACCAGCACGTCCGCGCTTGCGAGCACAGCCCGCACCCCGGCATCCGACGTGTCGGAATAATCGCCGGCCAATACCGTTACATTGGAAAAGCTGTTATTGAAAAAATCGACCGTGGACTGATTTCCGGACACCCCGCCGGCCCACGATGCGCCGTGATCCACGACGACCGTGGTCGCGCCCCGGCTTGAGGCGCAGGCCGAGACCAGCACCAGAGCAATCCCGATATTTCTTAATAACCGGCCGACGCGTTTTGATAGAAGGCGGGACGTCTGCACCGCGAATCCCTGATTTCTCCCTGATCTCTTCATAACATAAGTCCTTTATTGATTTACCGGCGCATCGGGCACGGATTTCAACATAATGGTTCCACGTTGGACCCCGTCTCCGTCCGCATGCACCTGAATGAAACCGGCGGAACCGGAAATCCCTTTGATGATGGCCAGACACAGTCCGTTAAAAGCGTTGCGTTCGTGCGACGGGAAGGGAACAAAACAGGCGGGACCCCCGTGATCCGTGGCCACGATTTCTCTGGGGCCCTCAAGACTGAATCGGGTCGGGTTCATCGCACGCGGACAACGCGTCCCGTTTTTATCCTCAAC
>JAFGVP010000079.1 GCA_016937945.1 Pontiellaceae bacterium
AGGCCCAGTCCTGCGGCGCTCCGGTAATCGTGGTCCATGGCGGCGGCGCGGAATATACGATTCTGCACGAGCCCGATCCCATCCTGGCCGACAGCAGCTCACCGCGTGATCTTCATGCGGCCGTCGAAAAACAGATCCAGCGAAATGATTTTGTGGACGATCGGGAAGAGCGGCGTGAACGCATTATCCGGCATTTCGGTAAGGACACGACCTGCGGACTGCTGCTGGATCTGTACGAAATGATCTGCGAAGAAAACGGCACAAACCTTGAATCCTCGAACCGGTCCATTCTTTCCTGCCCGACCGACTGAACCACCCCATAAGCAGCGTCATGAAACATGCAGAAATGACAGCCGGATCTGATTGTATTCGGAACAGGGCCGCCGAGCCGGCGGCGATACGTACCGCAGGCGGCCCGCCTGCAAAAGACAGGGATCAATCTGAAGGCAATATCAACATCCGCAAGCCGGTCATGATCGGCGTTCAGGGTCTGGCGATATCGGCCATCGCCGCCGCAGGGGTTCTCTTCTTCACTTCATCGACCGATACGCTGCCGCTGCTGAAAAGCCGGATCCGCTGGCCGCTGGTTCCGCTACTGGCCCTCCCGATTGTGCTGTCATGGATCTGCAACGGACTGCGGTTCCATCTGATGTCCCGCTGCATCGGCACTCCACTATCGGTCCGGCGTGCAGTCGCCATTGCCATCTCCTCCGAGTTCGGCATTGCGTCAACACCGGGCGGTCTCGGCGGAACGGCCATCCGGCTCGGATTCCTGAAAAAGTCCGGTATTTCCTATGTTCAGGGCGGCTCGCTGCTGGCGGCCGATCTATTCACGGATCTTCTGTTCTTCACGCTGGTCACTCCGTTTGCATTCACCGCATTGATCCGGCACGTTAACCTGAACGCGTTGTCATCCTCGTACGCGCCCGGCGCTGCATGGCTTTTTTTCCCGCTGATTCCCGCCCTGCTTTTCCTGTTTCGAAAATCCATCCGGCACCGGATCAGGCAACACCCAACCAGCCGCAAATATCGTCTCGCCGGACGACTGCGCCTCCTTCAGCAAAAAATGTTGAAAGGATTTCGACAGGGTCGAACGGCCACATCGATCATTTTCAGGAATCACCGGGCGTCACTGATGCTGAACCAGTGTCTGGCCGCAGTGCAGTTTACCAGCCGCTACAGTGTCCTGCCGTTGTCGATCTGGTTGCTGGGCATCGAAGTAAATCCCCTGCCGCTGATTCTTGTCCAGGGCGTATTGTTCATGATTTCAATCGCCATCGTGGTGCCCGGCGGAGGCGGCAGTGTTGAAGGGCTCGGCGCATTTGTGCTGGCACCGTTCGTTCCGGCCAGTCTGGTGGGCGTCGTCATCCTGCTCTGGCGTATTTTCACCTATCACTTTTACCTGTTCTTTGGCGGAACGATTTTTGCCCTTACCTTCCGTCGACTGATGCGCTGAAAAGTGCCGCCGCGATCAATCGCTCTCCGCGATCACCGATACCAGCGCATTGGTTGTCACCGTTGCGGATTCTTCCGGAACCTGATCGCACAGGCTGCAGGTGATGGCCGTAATGATACCCGACATCTCGGCGGTCTTTTTCTTGAAAAAGCGTTTCACAAGACCCAGGCGCCGCGCAAAAAAACGACTTACGGCATTCTCCGGATAGGCATACACGGAAGCGGCATAGGTTGAATTGGTGGCGCCGGACGGCGATACCTGAACATGAATGACCGCCTGATAATCTCCGAAAAAGCGTTCGCCTTTTGAATAGTAGACAATATCAAATGCGTTTTCCGCCGTCCGCCTGCGCAGGACCTCGGTAATATCGGTGCGCTCTCCGTCGCGGTTGACATAAAAATAGGTGTTCGTTGAATTCTGCTGAATGGTGAACTCCGGCTCTTCCCCCTCGTCCATCATCAAGCCGCGATACGCATTCTGCACATCGTTGAGCAGGGTCGGCGTCTCGATCAGGACCAGCGCTTTGCTGAAGGGCACCGGAACCGTTCCCGCTGCCTCGGCAAGGATTGGATCCTTCTGCTCAAGCAGCGTTTTAGACGACCCGTTCTGAAGCAGGACAACTGTATCCAGCGCTCGAACGGAAACAGATATATGCCACAAAAGAACGCAAAGGCGAACCGGTCTGTTCTTCATTCAGGATTCCTTGCTCGGTATTCGCTACAGTTTTTCCAACGCATATTCCCACTTGCTGTCGATCGCTTTCTGAACGGCATTTGACTGAAGCGTCTCATACAGCGCGCGATCGCTGACCACCCGTTTCATCGCTTCAAAAATTGCATCCGGCGTGCGCGCATTCACGACCAGTCCGGAACCGTGCGACTCCACGATTTCCTGCGGCCCGCCCTCATCCGAAACAATCGCCGGCAGCCCGCAGGCATGCGCTTCGAGAACCACGTTGCCGAAGGTGTCGGTCTGACTCGGGAAAACAAAAAGGTCGGCGCTCGCATATGCTTTAGCCAGATCTTCACCGTAAAGATACCCGGTAAATACAATCTGCGGATCGTTGTATTTCTGCTGCAGTTCATCACGCAGCGGGCCGTCACCCACAATGATCAGATCCGCATCACTGCCATTATCGATCAACCGCTGAAACGCCTTCAGCATCACTTCGATATTCTTCTCTTTCGAAACGCGGCCGGCATAGATAAACTTAAAGTTGCCGTTCAGCCCATACTCATTCCAAAGCTCGCGATTGCGATACGACGGATTAAACTTTTCGCGGTTGATGCCGCGGGGCATGACATCAATGTTGTCGCCATCAAAGCCGCCATCCATCAGCTGCCGCTTATACTGACGCGTCGGCACGAGAATCTGATCCACCTTGCCGTAGAACCAGCGCATATAGCGCCAGGCGGTCTCGCCGAGTTTTTCGTCTTCGGTAATATCCGCAAAGAAGCGCGGGAAGTCGGTGTGATAAATTCCCTTGGTCGAAAGCCCGAGCATATGGGCCGCGCCCAGCGCACATAATCCAAGCGTACCCGGCGTGGAAATGATGATTTCATCAAACTCCTCTTTTTCAAAAAAGGCCAGCAGCTCCATGAAAGGCGGATAGCTGATCAGCAGCGAATCATATTCCGGCAGTTTAAACGATCCTACCGGCTTAAAGTTCCGAATCGGAAAATCGGCCGCCGGTTCCTCTTCCAGACTGGTAATCACCGTGATGTTTTTTTCTGAACCGCAGGCCATGCCGGCCAGGGTACGAATGGTTTTCGTCACGCCGTTGACGTCCTCGAAGGTATCGGTCACCCACGCCTTCCTTCCGCTTTTGCGGCGCAGACCGTTGGCGCCGTCAAAACGCTCAGCCACTTCGCGCAGGAATTTTTCATCCTTATGCTGTGTCGAGAAAGCGGTCAGGTACGGCGCAATACCCAGTGCCACCGGCCCCAGCGACGAGATCGCCTGCAGCGATCCGATCAGTTCGCCCTTGCGGATTTTCTTGGCGGCCTTTTTGAGGAAAACATAGCTGAGTTCCTGACTCAGGCGGCAGGCGGATCGGAAGTTTCCGGCATCCATCTCATCGACGGAGGTCTCCTGACTCGAATCCTCGAGCACCCTCGAGAATTCCTCCACGATCATCTGCTCGATTTCATTCATCTGCTTCTTCACATAGGCCTGCTTCACCTTTTTGCGGAAAGCGGCCCGGACGCCGGCGCGGAATCCGGTAGGCGCCGACGGTTTTTCATCGGGCTGTTCCGAAAGATTACGCAGTACGGCGCCGATCACCGAACGGTCTTCGGTTCCCGGCGCAAGGAAGCGGTCTTTGTAATAGCTGTAGGCAATGCGATAAAGACTGTTAGCGAGCCGGACGCTGGTCCCGCCCACGCCGCCGGGCTCGTGCTGTCCTTCGCGGATAAATTCCAGAAAATCGATCACGCTCGGAGCATGCGGCGTTACCGTATGCGCACTGGCAATGTAGAGTCCGCCATGATCATCCGAGCCGCCGGTAAGCGTCTTGTTCCAAGGTTCAAGGCCAACCGGTTTAATCCCGTGCTTATCCGAAAGTTCGCTGATCCGTTCCGGCGTCAGTCCGGAAAAAACGGCATTGGCAATATCGCATGCGCGCGGCACACGCGAACCGTTGATGCCTTCAAACCGGTTGAACATAAGAATCAGCTTTTCAAACTGTTCAACCGTCAGCTTGTCGTTAATGCGGAAAAGCGGATGGGCAATGGTGTGTATCACCCGGTTCTCGTTCATGTACTGCTGCAGGTCGTAAATATTGTCACGAATCTTCTGCATTTCATAAAATTGCTTTTCCGTGATTCCGGAAACAAGACAGTGAATCTTGCAGCCGTTTTCCGGGAAATAGGTGGTCAGCTCACTGGAAATGAACGTGCCCGGCAGATGGGCAATCTCGCGGGCCCCGCAGATGCAGTTATGGTCGGAAATGGTAACAAAGTCCATTCCGGCGGCGCGGCAGGCGTTATAGACTTCCGTCGGATCCATGAAACTTTCCGGCGCACCGATGCGCCGAAGGAACCACTCGCTCGGGCGGTTCGAATATTTGCTGTGAACATGCAGGTCGGCCCTGGATACGTGCGTATTTGTTTTCATGCGCGCAACTTCGCGCCGACCCGTTTGCATCTGATTGACAATAGATTAGATATTTGTGAGTTAATTATCTGATCTCACAAAGAAACGTTGCAGGACGGTTGTCATCCATTTTGGAATCCGCTACCGTCGTCGGCACCAAAATCGAAAGGGAATAGAATGAGCGAAGAAACACCTGTAAACGTGCCGAACTATCTGTGGCAGAGTATTGTTGTAACCATCCTGTGCTGTCTGCCCTTGGGCATTCCGGCCATTATTTTTGCGGCCAAGGTCAACGGACTGGTCGCACAGGGAAATATTGCGGAAGCACAGGAAGCCTCCAGGAAAGCCAAGATGTTCTGCTGGATTTCCCTCGGTCTGGGTATCGTTGGTGGTATCATTCAGATTGTACTTCAGCTGGGCGTAATCGGCGCCGCGGCAGCTGCCGAAGGTATGAATTACTAAACTGCTGATGCGATTGATTATCAGCAGACTGATCGTCGTTGCCCTGATCGGGGCAGCGGCGTTTTTTATCTGGCAGAAAGCGCCGGAGCAGAACCGGGCGATCCCGCACTGTCCGGTATTTCAATTAACCGGATTCCACTGTTCAGGATGCGGTTCATTGCGCGCTGTTCACAGCCTGCTGCACGGGGATTTTGCCCGGGCATGGACCATGAATCCCCTGACGGTCATGCTGCTTCCGCTGATCGCCGTTCTGGCTGCAGAAGAACTATTGCTCGGCCGCCATCGTCTGACCCAGCAAATCCGGCCGGCCTATCTTTGGATTCTACTGGCTACTTTTATTATTTTCGGGATTATCCGCAACCTGCCGTTTTATCCATTCACCTGCCTTGCGCCGCATTAAGCCAACCAACGGCGGCGAAGACTCGGCTGTGCGAGGCAGGCGGGCCGCCTGCGATACACCCCTCGTACCGCAGGCGGCCCGCCTGCCCTTGTAATTCACTGAAAATCCTTCGCGTCAACAGACAGAAAGAATGATCCCGTCCAGACCGGATGGAAGCTCAACAAAGCCGGCCTCAATATTCCCCATAAGCACCTTGCCGAGCGGCGACTCCGGTGTAATCACGGTAACGGTCTGTCCATCAACGCAGATCTCGACACCACCGCCGCAGTTGAGCAACAGGTACAGATCGACCTCTCCGGAAAAATCCACTTCCACGAGTGCTCCGACATCAATCTCCTGCCCCGCAAAATCTTCAACCGGCATGGTCTTGAGCGTTTCAAGCTGATGCACCAGATCCATGCAGTGGCGGGCATAGCCGTGAGCCAGATACGCCGCTTCGAAGCCGGTAGTATCGCGCTGCTTTTCGGCATTGGCAGCGCTGAATGCCGTCGCAGCATTAGACTGCATATTGGCCTGCGACTGCCGCCCCAACTCCGACTCCAGCTTTTGGATAACCGCCTCGATGATTGCTTTTTTCATGCGCCGGTTTATAACGATTCACTGCTTTCATCAAAAACCGAAAAACGCAAAATCATCAGCACGTTCCCGCCGCTTCCCTCCGAGTAAGCGGCCGCTACAACCTAAGGCATCGGGACAACACATTACAGAAGCGGGTGTAGCTAACGTTCACCCGCAGGGGAACGTTCATGTTCACCTGAAAATGGAATCAAAGCCCATGGCGGATTCCGAGGCGAAGTCGGGAACGGCTTTGCGGCTGAGTCGTTTCAGCAACGGATAGAAGAGCGATAGCACGTTGAGCGTTACGATGCGATCGACCAGTCGATACCCATGCGCGCCGCGGAACAGGATGCGCAGCATCATATGAAGGTGAATCCGGCGCAGTTTAAAGCGCGAAAAGTCGAGCATGACGGTGTAGCGCGGTTCGGCATATTTCTTCTCGTAAGCCGCCTTGAGCGTTTCAAGCTTTTCAATGACCGCTTCGTTGAATTCGAGGAAATAGTATTCGCGCACCGCCGATATGATTTCAAAGGTATCGTACTGGAATCGCAAGTCCTCTGAAGGAAGGCCCAACCGGTCGGCAAGATCCTGCATGCGCCGGATTTTTTCGAGCGCCTCATGGCCCTGCCGGACCACGCGTCGGCCGTCGGTTACATAGCAGCGCATGAACTTACGCATAAAGTGGTTTGCAATGATGTGGCGCCAGTAAACAGTCACAAGCGGCGGCACGCGCAGGCGCCGGAAAAAGATATGGCGCGACGCAAAATCCTCGATATAGAGCAGTTCTTTGATGACTTCATCGGACAGCCGGAGCAGCTCCTGCAAAGGGCGCCAGTGATGATCCGCCCAACGGGTTTTATAGTAGAGCTGGATAGCCTGATCGGCGGTGATTCCATCGCGGAAAAGCCGAACGGTTACATAGGCATTGATTTCGTTCCAGTCGGCGTTTTCGTCGAGCCAGGTCAGCCGCCGGAATCCGCTCCATCCACCGGTCTGGCACCAGACCGAAATGCCGGCGATATTCTGGCCGATCAGCTGGTCCCTGATTTTTTCATAGTCCCAGCCGATAAAGGATGGGTATTCGCCGAAGCCTTCATATTCGCGCCGCGCCTGTAACTCGATCAACTTGCGATGGCCGCCACGAAAGAACAGCCGGTTGAGCGGAAGAAACCGGAAGAAATCGGACTCCCCGTATTTCATTGAAATAATCAGATGCTCGTTTTCCAGCCCCCGGAATACCTTGTCGAACGTATCGGGATTCCAGATCATATCGCCGACCCGTCCCACGCCGACACTCCAGGTCCGGAAAATCATGAGCTTGTCTAGTTCCTCGAAAACCGGCAACAGCGTTTCGATCATTTTCCGCGCCTGTGACGGCCGATGAATCATGATGCGGCTATGAAAATCGCCTTCCACGTCAACGCCATCCACTTCGCCCACACGAAAAATAATGCCGGCCACATCGGGAAAAAACTCGAACAGCTGGCGGCAGGCATGGGCCGCAAACCGGCGCAGCGCCGCATCGCGTGACGGAATGGTGCGATCAATCGCTTCATTAAAAAAAAGCAGGTCCGTCGTGACAAACACCTTCAGCCCGCAGGCTGCCGCCGTATCAAACAGATAGCGGTAGAGCCGTCGATACCCGACGATCTTGTTCTGCAGCCGGTCGGAATAGAACGGAAAGGAGCAGCAGTGCGCAAGATCGTCCAGCGTAACGGCATTATAGCCGGTATCCGCCGCCCTGCGGCAGAAGGTCTTAAAATCATTGCGAATCTGCGTTTCACGAAGCGGATCCAGTCCGTCATCCTTTTCGAGCCGGACAAAGGGAACCTTTGACCAGTTGATGACCTCCTGGGTGTTGTCCCGGAAAAACGGGGCAATCCCGTCTATGATGAAAAGGTCCATGGATACGCGTCCTGATTTAAGTCCCGATTATTCTGATCAACATCCGATGGCCCGACGAACTTCAACTCGCATCCCAATGAAACTATCCGATGAATGTATCTAGCCAGGATATCATTAGCCAATGATTAGCGATCCACGAGAATACTATTTGCAATGAAAACCACGCAAAACCCCACGATTCTTAATGCTTCCGGAACCGAAATATCAGAGTCCGGCATTGGCAATCGCTACCTCTTTCAGGGCCGCGAATACGATGCCGTCACCGGTCTCTACTATTTCCGCGCCCGCTGGTACGATCCCGAAACCGGCCGCTGGCTCTCCAAAGACCCGCTGGACATTGAAGGCGGATTGAACCTGTATGTTTTCTGTGACAATAACCCGGTTATTTACTGCGACCCGGCAGGCCTTGATAATTTCGTGGCAGGTGGAGGAGTGAGTCTTGTATTTGGTATGGGTGTGGAAGGTAGTGTGTCACAGCTTTTCAAGCCTGACACTCCGGATCTAGGATGGGCGGAAAATGTTGGAGTTGCAGGTGGATTTAATATTTCTGCTGACTTGTTCGTTGGGCATTTCAGAGGGAACACCGATGCTATGAATGGGGATTATGAGGCGTTAAATGTCTCACTAGCAGTTTGTCGGACTTAGCGCTTTGGATGTGGCCAAGAATGCGCCAGACTGGTGCAATCTTAACCATTCAGGAAAATCATGGCC
>JAFGVP010000080.1 GCA_016937945.1 Pontiellaceae bacterium
GCCATGATTTTCCTGAATGGTTAAGATTGCACCAGTCTGGCGCATTCTTGGCCACATCCAAAGCGCTAAGTCCGACAAACTGCTAGGGTTGAGGAGAGACGAGCGCAAGGTGCAACATATCGAGCTTTACCCGTAAACAGATCCAGAAGATCGAAGAGTGGATCAACAACGGCCCGCCTTGCGGCGTGCCCGTCTCGCCGCCCATCCCACCGCCTCTCGACAGCAGTAGCCATCGGCAGGCAACAAGGCCTCCCCGGGTAATGCACACCCACCTTCACACGTATACCCGCCGCATCTACACCCATGGTCTTCCGGACAGGATTCGGACTTCAGAGATATAGGCCTCCTCATCCGGCATGACCGCCTCGTATGCGATTCTTGTTCATCGGGCCAGTGCGTTGCCTTCATCTTCCTTCCTACGGTCCCTCGCGGTTCCGCAGTGGACGTTCAGCGAATCGTTCCCCCTGCCGGGCCGATAGAGGACTTTCACCCCCAAGCAGGTGCACCCTGCCGGGCGCACACAAAAAAGCCATGCACCTTCCGGATGCATGGCCTCTGTTTCGGATGATAGTATCAGATTACTGTCTGACTGCACAATCAGCGTCGTCGCCGTCGACCAACTGGACGAGCACGCAGACAATCTGTTCGATTTCCTGCGCCTGTTTTGCGAGTTCCTGACCGGCGGATGCAATCTCTTCGCTACCGGCCGCATTGGTCTGAGTGGAGGTGTTCATGGCATCGACGGCATTATTCACCTCACCGAGGCTGTACGATTGTTCCATACTGACCTGACTGACCGCCTTGATCAGCTCCGTCATCTTGTCAACCGCTGCACCGATACGCTTGAGCGTATCCCCGACATTCTGGGTTACAGCCACGCCATCGTTGGCACTCTGTTGCGCCTGAGTAACAAGCTCCGCCGTGTCGTGCGCCGCCTGGGCGCTGCGGCTTGCCAGATTCCGGACCTCTTCGGCCACCACGGCAAATCCTTTACCGGCTTCACCGGCGCGGGCGGCCTCAACGGCGGCGTTCAAGGCGAGCAGGTTGGTCTGGAAGGCGATTTCATCAATGGTCTTAAGGATGCCAACGGTCTTGTCGGACGACTCTTTAATCCGCTGAATACTTTTATCCATGCTCTCCATGGCTCTCAGACCGTCACGCGTTTCAGCACCCGCCTTTTCCGTCAGCTCATTAGCCGCTGCGGCGGTTTCGCTGTTGGTCTCGGTCCGATGGGAAAGCTCCGATAGCGATGAAGCGGATTGCTGCAGGGCCGCGGCCGTTTCGGAAGAACTGTCGGCGAGCTGGGCACTCGCACTGGCCACCTGCCTGGAGGCATTATTAATCTGCGTTGCTCCGTTGGACAGAGAGTGAATCAGGTTCGTCAGCGTAATGCTGATACGCCGGACCACATAGTACAGAACCCCGGCCAGCAGAACCATGATAACGACCGTTGAAATGCCAATCCCTGTAACTACCGAACGCATGACCTCCCGGCCGTTTTCCTGAACCTGGTTCTGCCTGGCCAGCTGCTCGGAAATATCCATCAGGCAGACCAGCGTACCGACGGGAGAGCCGGAATAGTCGTTTACCGGAACGGCGAACATCTGCCAGTTTCCGACCAGCTTCTTTGCAAATCCCTTACTCCCGTCGCGAAGAAGCTGGAGGTCGACGTTTTCCATCACCAGATCCCGGCTGGTGGCCGCAGCGAAGATAAATTCATTCCCAACCGGCGGAAATGCGGTCGGATCCTGCAGCTTGGTTGCAATCTTCAGCAGATCCTGATTCATGAAGACCGCATACTCTTCCCCGTTTCCACTGCGTAGCATATCCAGCAACGGATTAAAGTCGGTAAATACTTCCAATGACCCCAAATGGCGGCCGTCTTTCTGAACAGGAACAATGCCGCGAATCACAAATCCGCCACTGCCAACTTCGATCCCCTTAACCGCCTTACCGGTGGCGTTCACTTTCACAACAGTGCTTCGGAAGGAGGTCAGATCATCGGAAATATCGACTTTCTTACCAGCCACCTTGGTCTGCCAGCCATCACGCCAGGTGCGCGTGAGACTTCGATTGTTGGGTAGATGAAAATGGAGTGAAAACTGGGGCTCACCGGTATGGGCCATGTAACCTTCGACGTAAGGCTTTACCGCCGCACGCAGATTTACGCGAGCCTGCTGACAGGTCGGATCGGCTTCATCATCAATGTTCCCGCTGAGGGCAAGTTCATAGGCATCGATCACGAACGGAAGATTCACGAACAGTGAGGCCTCCTGCAGAACCCGCTCTTCGGCTCCGGCCATGAACACATTGTACTCATGCACCTTTACCTTGACAGCCCGGTCAATCGTTTCAGCCAGACTCTGCTTTTCAATTTCAACCTGATCATCGACCAGCGAGCGAACAACCCGCGAAAACCCGAAAAAGCCGGCGGTACCGCCAATGGAGACTGTTATCAGGACCGGGAGCATTATCTTCATTCTGAGGTTCATTTTTCCATCCTTTCAGAAGTTTCACGTAATCTCGTATAGAGAATCCCTGTCAAACTCACTGTCAGTGCCAGAGCAGGCTTAATGCCATAAATCATAATTAATATATTACAAAGACCAAGTTTGTCATATTTTTTATGATCGCGCAAAAACGTATGTTTTTTCACCTTTTTACTCATATATTTATTCATGTTTGAGCAAGAACCGGGGATGCACGGACGCAAAAAAATGCGGAAGGAGGTAAAAACCCCCGCCGCACCAAACCCTAATATTTACTACTTATTTAATATAAAACAGTTAGCAAACATCAACCCGTTCGCCATGAACCAGCTTAAGCAGCGCATCAACCATCGTATCCGGATCCTCAACCTGCGATGCCAGCTCCTGTCCGGCCGAAGCAATCTCTTCGCTGCCGGCAGCGTTGGACAGTGCAACGGCATCCATGGATTTGACGACGGAATTCTTTTCGGCCAACGCGTCCGACGGTTCGATGCTAAAAACACTCACGGTTTCGACCTGTTCCGTCATTTCTGCGACAGCCAGAGAAACCGGGAATCAGCGACCGCGCTCGATCCGGCGGTGCGCATCCATCAGCTCGCCGGGATTGGTCTGGGCCGCCAGCAGGGATAGTTCGCCGCAGAGGACGGTTCCGGCGCACAGACAGGCCAGTCGACGCGAATTTTCGCCGGGTTCCCGCTGATCGGCGAGGCCCATGCGCTGCATATTTTCAAGGACAAAATCGAGGCCCTTGCCGTTGCCGACCGTGCCTATAATCAGATTCGGCAGCGTAACCGCAAAATAGAGATCTTCGCCCCGCACCTCGGCCGTGGTGATTCCCTGGGAACCTTCAACGATGTTGGCGGCATCCTGCCCCGTGGCCAGATAGAACCCGAGCAGCATATTGGCATAATGGGCGTTGGCACTGCGCAGACCGCCGGCCAGCATGGTACCGATCAGGTTTTTGCGGATATTCAGTTGAACCACCTTTTCGGGCGTGGTTTTCAGATAACGCCGACAGATTTTTCCGGGAATAACGATTTCCGCGACGACGTATTTTCCTCGACCGAGAATCCCGTTCACAGCGGTAGCCTTTTTGTCGGAACAATAGTTGCCGGAAATAGAGCCGTACTGAAGCTCAGGATGGTATTCCAGAATATGGTTCATCAGCGCTTCGGACGCCTGCGTGCACATGTTGTGGCCGGAGGCATCGCCGGTGGTAAATTCAAATCGGATAAAGAGCAGGTTTCCGGCAATCTGGCTATGGAGGTCGATCAGTTTCGCAAACCGGCTGGTTCCCTCAACGACCTCCTTAAGCTTCGGCATTCCGGCCTTGATACTCTGCAGCGCCATCAGGGCTGCCGAGGCATCCGGCGCTTCGAAAAGCACGGATCGGGTCATGCGCTCATCCACCAGCGTGCACTTGATTCCACCGGCGCAGTTCATCGAAACCCGGGCCCCGCGATTAACCGACGGCCACAGCGGCGTTTCAAAGGTCGCCAGCGGCACTTCATAATCGCCCTCAAGCACCGGACCGGAAACCTTCATCGGACCGACAAACTGCATGGGAATCTGCGCGAAATCACTCATTGCTCTCTCCTGAAAATCAAAAGGAAAGAGTATGCGCCGGACCAACGGGATGTCAAATACCCTCTCCCTTCTGGATATGCTCTCCGATACATCTTCTCTCCGTTACACTCCGAGAATACTACCAAGAAATATTTTCTCTCCGCTTCGCTGCGAGAATACTACAAAGGGAATTTTGCCAATCCAACCTAACTGAGAGTAAGTCTCCTTCGTAGTCCCCATCGGAGCGAAGCGGAGATGGAATTCCCCCTTAGTAGTCCCATCGGAGTGTAACGGAGATGGAATTCCCCCTTAGTAGTCCCATCGGAGTGTAACGGAGATGGAATTCCTCCCTTAGTAGTCCCATCGGAGTGTAACGGAGATGGAATTCCTCCC
>JAFGVP010000081.1 GCA_016937945.1 Pontiellaceae bacterium
ATCCGGCCGTCCGCATCCTGCACGGTGAGGGTTACAAACGCGAGATCGCGGCCGTCGGCGGCAATGGATTCGCGATCCGCCGCCAGTTGCAGCTGATGCGCCGGACCGGTGGTCTGCCGGACCGCTTCGGCCCATGGTTGTCCGTTTTTGTAGGCGATCACTTTCAGTTCGCCAGGCTCATAAACCACGTCATCCCAGCGCAGGCGATATTCATATTCACCCTTCTTTTTGCGGCCGAGGGATCTTTTGTTCAGGAACAGTTCGGCTTCGTCGCCGGAGGTATAGACGTGCACCGGAGTGACCTCCCCGATGCGTTCCGGCCAGTTCCAGTGGGGCAGGATGTGCGCCATCGGAAGCTCGGGCCGCCAGCGGGCCTGATACAGGTAGTAGCGATCCTTCGGAAATCCGGCGAGGTCCACGATTCCGAAATAGGAGCTGCGCGACGGTACGGCAATTTTTCCGATGGCTTCCAGCTCGGCGAGCGCCTTCGCTTTTTCCTCTTCCGAGTGGTAGTTGCTCAGGATCGTGAGATCGCTGTTGAACGGGGTCGGCTCTCCGAGATAGTCAAAGCCGGTCCAGACAAATTCGCCGGCGACGGCGGGATACTGATCCTGTGCCTTGAATTCCCAGTCGGCCGGCTGGGCCCAGCGCGGTGCGTAAAGGTCGTAGGAGCTCATCTGGAATCCGATCTTTCCGCCGTCTTTGTCTTCGTCGACGGGGAAGAGGTATTCACCGCGGGAGCTGATCGTGGAGGCCGTTTCGCTTCCGTAAAGCGGTTGGTCGGGATTGGCCTTCATGAATTTTTCATATTCATGCGGCTTATAGTTGTAGCCGAAGATATCGATGGTTTTCTGGTAGCCGTTGTAGCCGCCTTGCGGCCGGTCGTTGCCGGTGGTGACCGGTCGGGTCGGATCTTCGTTATGCGCGATGGCGGTCAGCTCTTCGGAATAATGAAAGCGCTTGGGATCGCCCTGTTCGCCGATTTCATTGCCGGTGCTCCAGGCAATCACGCTGGGATGGTTGCGGTCGCGCCGGATCATGGCGCGCAGGTCGGCTTCGGACCAATCCTTGAACAGGATGGCATAGCCTTTCGGCTTTTTGGGATAGGTCCAGGTGTCGGTCAGTTCGTCGATGACCAGCAGGCCCATGCGGTCGCAGAGATCCAGGAATTCCGGCGCCGGCGGATTATGGGAGGTGCGGATGGCATTCACGCCCATGGCCTTCATGATTTCAAGCTGCCGTTCAGATGCCCGTACATTGTAGGCCGCGCCCAGCGCGCCGAGATCGTGGTGCAGGCAGACGCCCTGAAGCTTGACCACTTTGCCGTTGAGCAGAAAACCCTTGTCGGCCGAAAATTCGGCCGTGCGGATTCCGAAGCGGGTTTCTTTTTGATCAATCACTCTGGCGCCTTGCCGGACGGTTGTTACTGCCACATACAAGGCCGGATGATCCGGCGACCAAAGGCGGGGCTGCGGAATATGCAGGGTGGCCTGGAGCATGTCTTCGGTTCCGGCCGGAATCGCGGTCGTGCTCTGTTTCAGTCCCTGCGATGCTACCGGCTTTCCGGCTTTCCGGTTCTGTGCGTCCCATTCAAAGATGCTTGTGGCCGTTGTAATATTTACCACCTGCTCCGTCTCGTTCTGGACCGTTGTCTCGATCTGAACCGTGGCCTGCGCCGCATCAATCTGCGGAGTCGTCAGCTGAACGCCCCATTGAGCGATGTGCACCGGTGCGGTCCGGATGAGCCATACATTGCGGTAAATACCGCCGCCGGGATACCAGCGCGAAGATTCTTCGGGGTTATCAATCCGGATCGCCAGCGTATTGGGCGCGCCGAATTTCAGGTGAGGCGTAAGGTCGAGCTGCCATGTCGCATAACCATATGGCCAGCCCCCGACCCATTCGCCATTGCACCAGACCGATGCATAGGACATGGCGCCATCGACCTGCAGGGTAATTATCTTTTTCTGGTCCGACGCCGGAAGGTCAAAGGTTTTCCGATACCATGCTACGCCGAACCATGGAAGTTTTGCGGTTTCGCCCGGCAGGTTCTGGTCAAACGGGCCTTCGATTCCCCAGTCGTGGGGCAGATTCAGCCGGCGCCATCCGGAATCATCGAAGTCCGCTTTGGTGTACGCAGCACCGGATCCGGGGACGGAACCCTCCGGCAGCCGGGCGGGATCGCCGGAGATGAATCGATTGGCGGAGGGCATCAGCCAGGGTTTGAGCTGCTCGTAGGAGAGATCTTCACTCAGGCCTTCGGGATCGCCTTTCTGAAAGCGCCAGTCTGTCGTAAAGTCGATTTTCTGCCGTTCCGGGCGGGGCTGGCGGGATTCGGCACTGATACATCCGGCGCAAAGGAACATCATGGTGCCTGCGAGGCAAAGGTTGTGTGTCTGAAGCGGGGTCATAACATCTCCATTCGTTTGAGGATGTCATACCTACCCGAGAAGCCGATTGCGATCAACGGCTTTGTTTTGCATATCCACTTAGAAAAAGTTTTTAAAAACTCCTTTGCATCGAAATTATGGCGGATATCGTTGTACAACCTGTCAAACGTTAGGGAGAGAATGCAGAAATTCAAGGTCATCATAATTATCGCAGCAATCATGGCAGGAATGGTTGGACGGGCGTCTGACGAGGAGCCGGAAAAGACGCTACGCATCTTTTCGGATAAACAGGGACGTACGATACAGGGCTCCATTGTCTCCTTCGATCCGTCCGGGCAGGCGGTGACGATTGAGCGCAGTGACGGCAAGACGGGCGTCATGAAAATTGAACTGCTGACGGATGAGGATCAGGCGTTTATCCGTTCATGGGCCTTTGATCGGGCTTTTCTCGAAGAGCTTACCATTGTTCCCCAGTTGGTTTCCGTGCCGGTCTCATCGAAGCGCACGAAATATGAGGATGTGTCAAAACGGGTCATTGAACTCTATTATGACATCGCCTTTGAAAATACCTCGAATATTGACCTTGGCAAAATCCAGATCGAATACTGTCTGTTTTATCGGCAGGGTACCCGCTCGGGAACCACGATCCATTATGATGAGGGCATCTGCTACGGGCTGGTAAAGTGGAATGCGCTCAAGGCGGGCGAGAAAACCACCCTGCAGAGCAGGAAGATCAAACTCTATTCAGAAGCCGGAACTGCGACGATGTTCGGGCAGGCGGAATTTTCAGATGCCAACGTGCGTGGCCTGTGGGTTCGCGTAACAACCAAACTGGCTTCCGGCAAGAAAATGGTGCGGGATTTCCGGACCTCTGATGACCCGATGTGGAAGTGGACGCCCGGCACGGTAGGTGCCGGAATGAACGGCAGCGACAGTCCGTACAGAATGATTATTGCTCCCTAAGCGCGCCGAACCGCATTGATATATGCGTGCAAACCCCGCACATTTGCGCCCTTTATGGATTTGTAACCCCTCCGCAGAACAGGTAAAAAAGGCCTTTGTTTTTGGCGGCGACTCGGTGCCGCTTTTTTTTGACGGGTATAAACAGGCCCGATTAAGGGGGCCTGACTTGAACGCGGAGCATTTTGAACCATGAGAATTCTTTCGGGCATTCAGCCTTCGGGTAAGCTGCACATCGGGAACTATTTTGGCATGATGAAGCCGGCCATCGAGCTGCAGGAGCAGGGGGAGGCCTATCTGTTTATCGCCAATTACCACGCCATGACCACGGTACAGGATGCCGCGGCATTACGGGAAATGACGACGGATGTGGCGCTGGATTTTCTGGCGTGCGGTATCGATCCGGAAAAAACGGCGTTTTATCGTCAGAGTGATGTTCCCGAGGTGCATGAACTGGCATGGATGCTTTCGGTGCTTTGTCCAATGGGACTGCTGGAGCGTTGTCACTCCTATAAGGACAAAACGGCCCGGGGCATTGCGGCGTCGCACGGGTTGTTTGCCTATCCGGTGCTGATGGCGGCAGACATTCTGGCGGTCAATTCCAACGTGGTTCCGGTCGGGCGCGACCAGAAGCAGCATGTGGAAGTAACGCGCGATCTCGCCACCAAGTTTAATAATGCCTACGGCGAGGTTTTCACCATTCCGGAGCCGTCGATTCGTGAGAGCGTGGCGGTGGTGCCGGGGGTTGATGGGCAGAAAATGTCAAAGTCGTATGACAACACCATCGAAATCTTTGCTCAGGGTAAGCCGTTGAAAAAGCGGGTGATGTCGATTAAGACCGACAGCAGGGAGCTGGAGGATCCAAAGGATCCTGAAAGCTGTAATGTGTTTGCTCTGTATAAGCTTCTGGCTACAGAGGCTGAACAAACGGATCTGGCTGAACGCTATCGTGCCGGCGGTCTGGGCTACGGCCACGCTAAGCTGGAACTGCTCGAAAAGATTAATGAGCACTTCGGGCCGATGCGCGAACGCCGTGCCGGGCTGGCCGCGGATATGGATTATGTGGAAGATGTGTTGCGTAAGGGAGCCGAAAAGGCCCGGTCTGTTGCCCGTGAAACGCTGGACAAGGCACGTGCCGCTGTTGGACTTGTTTAAGAATTCAGACAGGACCATCCTGCAAATGAAATGAGTACTCCGATGGATTTGATTAAAGACGACTACAAGGTCTCGCTTGAGGTTTTTGAGGGACCGCTGGATCTGCTTCTGTACCTGATCAAGAAGGACGAAGTGGATATCTATGATATTCCCATCGGTCGTATTACCGATCAGTACATGGAATACCTAAACCTGATGAAGGTGCTCGATCTCAACATTGCCGGCGATTTTATCGTCATGTCGGCGACGCTGATGCTGATTAAGAGCCGCATGCTGCTGCCGGTCGAAGATCGACGGGATGAGGCGGAAGAGGATGAAGACGATCCTCGCTGGGATCTGGTTCGCCAACTGGTCGAATACAAGAAGTTCAAGGACGCGGCCGATCATCTTGAAGAGCTTGAGATGCACATGGAAAATGTGTTCGGGCGTGAGAGCGAACATGTCGAACTTGGAGCTCCGCCGGATGTGGACCTGCGCGATGCGAGTATTTTTGATCTGATTTCCGCTCTGAACGAAGCCCTCGGACGCGTTAAGGAAGAGGACCTTCAGGAAATCTTTGCGGAGGAATATACCGTATCGCAGAAGGTCACCTATATTGTTGAAAACCTGAATATTGCGAAGCGACTGAGTATTACCGCCCTGTTCACCGGGATGCAGTCGCGACTGGAGATTGTCTGCACGTTCCTGGCGGTGCTGGAACTGATCAAACTCAATCGGATTGCGGCCGTGCAGGACGATCATTTCGGTGAAATCATGGTCGAACCGCGCGAGCCGGACCCGGTGGTGGACAGCCTGCCGGAAGAGGATGAGCCGGAACCCGATCCGGAGTTGTTTTAGGACGGAGCACGAGCATGAACGAAAGCACGGTTGATGTACTTCCAGAGCTGAAGCAGATTATCGGGGCCCTGCTGTTTGCAGCCAAAGAGCCGCTGACAGTCAAGCGCATCCGTAAGGCGATGATCGAAACCGGGAACGGTTTCAGCGGGCCTTATGAACAGTATGCCAAAGCCACGGAACAGCAGATCGAAGGCGCGATTGAACAGTTTCAGGAAGATCTCGAAAAGGCCAAGGTCGGGTTGAGTGTGGCACTGGTGGCCGGGGCTTACCGCTTGCAGAACGATGCGTTGTGCGGCCCGTTCGTGCGGGCACTGCTTGAGAAAAATCAGGTGATGCGCCTTTCGAAGCCGGCGCTGGAAACGCTGGCGATCGTGGCCTACCGCCAGCCGTGCCTGCGTTCCGAGATTGAGGAGGTGCGCGGAGTTTCGGTGGATGCCGTGCTGCGTAAGCTGATCGATATGCAGTTGGTACGCGTGGTGCGCCGCAGCGAGCTGCCGGGCCGTCCGTGGCTTTTCGGTACGACCCAGAAATTTCTGGAACATTTCGGAATTAACCGGATTGAGGATCTTCCGGGCAGTCAGGAACTGAAGCGCTCCATGCCGACCGATGAAAAGAAAAAGGGAACCGAAACCTTCCCTGATATGGAAAAAGAACTGGGCAAGGCAAAAGACAGCGATGCAGAGGCCGAGGCGTCTGCTGCCGCGCTCGACGAAGAGGTCCGGCAGGCCGATGAAGCCGCAGACTGCGAGGGGAAATAATGAATCTTGATGACTTGAGAAACCAGATCGACTCGCTCGATTCTGAAATTGTGCGCCTTCTGAATGACCGCATCAATGTGGTACTGAAGATCGGCGAAGAAAAGAAGAAAAACGGCACTGAAATCTATGTCCCGGCGAGGGAGCGACAGGTCTTTGAAAAGATCAGCCTGCTGAATAAGGGGCCGCTGCCGGAGGAGTCCGCTCACGCGATTTACCGCGAGATTATGTCGGCGGCGCTGGCGCTGGAAACCGAAATGAAGATTGCCTATCTTGGTCCGGAGGCGACGTTCACGCATCAGGCGGCGCGCGGCAAATTCGGGGCCAGCGTGGAATACATGCCGATGGGCTCCATTGGCGAGGTCTTTGACTGCGTTCAGGCGCGGACCGCCGATTACGGCGTGGTGCCGATTGAAAATTCGACGGAAGGTGCAGTGACGCATACCTTCGATCTGTTTGCTACAACGCCGCTTAAGATCTGCTCCGAAATCTATCTGCCGATTTCTCAGACGCTGCTCTCAAAGCATCCGAAGGAGGAGATTACCAAAATTTTCAGCAAGGATGTTGCGTTCGGTCAATGCCGCGGCTGGCTGCGGTCCAATATGCCGCATGCGGAGCAGCTTCCGGTAGACAGTACCGGTAAGGCCGTGCAGCTTGCGCTGGAAACGCCGGGAGCGGCGGCTATTGCCAGTGCGATGACCTCGGAGCTGTACAACATTGAGGTGCTTGCAACCAATATTCAGGATATCAAGGGAAATACCACCCGGTTCCTTGTGATCGGTCAGGATTATGGTCCGGCGACGGGTGAGGACAAAACATCCATTGTGTTCGGCGTGAAGCACAAGGTCGGCGCTCTGTATGACGCGTTGTCGGTATTCAAGACGGACCATATCAACATGACCAAGATTGAATCGCGCCCCAGCAAGAACAAGGCGTGGGAATATGTCTTTTTCGTCGATATCGACGGCCATGCCAGCGATGCGCATGTCGCCCGTGCACTTGATGACCTGCATGAACACTGTTCGCATATGACGATTCTCGGGTCTTATCCGAAGGCCGAGGCCTAGCACCTATCCGAGGTGAGCACCGATGGCGCTGTCCCCCGAAGAGCTGGTCCTGTTGAAGGAGGTCGTTTCGCTTCCGACGGCACCTTTTCATGAACAGCGGGTTCAGGCGTTTATCCGGAAGTGGGCGGTCGCTGAAGAATTCCGGATTACAGCGGATTGCCATGGAAACCTGCTGCTCTGTTTTGCCGGCAAGGGGCGCCAAAAGGGGGCTCCATGGGTCCTTCAGGCTCACATGGATCATCCCGGTTTTTCATGGATAAAGCGACGGGGACGCTTTGCGTCGGCCTGGTTCCGGGGAGGCGTTCTGCGTGAATTTTTTCCGGATGCCTGCGTTCGTTTTTTCCCGGAAGGTCAGCCGTCTGTCCGCGGAACGGTTCGTTCGGTTCAGAAGCATAAGGAGAGCGGATTTTTCCGCTGCCGCATTGAGCTGGATCAGTCGGTCGATTTGCCCGAAGGAACATTAGGCATGTGGGACCTTCCTGAATGGCGCCGGCGCGGTAACATGCTTTCGCTTCGCGTGGCGGACGACCTGTGTGGCGTTGCATCGGTGCTGCTTGCGCTACGGCGGCATAAATCGTCCGGATGCAACCGCCGTGTTTATGGGTTGCTGACGCGAGCAGAAGAGGTCGGCTTCGTGGGTGCGCTGGCTGCGGCTCAGAATGGATTGATTGATCCCCGTTGGCCGGTTCTCGGAATCGAAGCCTCCCGGGAACAGTCGCATGTACCGCTGGGTGGCGGCGCTGTTGTTCGGGTCGGTGATGCGATGACCCTGTTTGATCCGGCGCTGACAGCCATTTTGCGAAAGACGGCCCGCGATCTTAGTTCAGGAAGGAAAACGCATTCTCTCCGTTATATTGCCTCGCTGATGCCGGGCGGAAGCACCGAGTCGACCGGTTTGGCGCTGATGGGGTTCCGGACGTGTGCGGTATGCCTGCCGCTCGGTAATTATCATAACATGGGGAGCGGCAGTCGGATTGCCCCCGAAAAGATTCATCTTCAGGATCTGGCGGCCCTCATTGCGCTGCTTGAAAGCGTTGTTCAGTCCAATCCCGATGTATCGCCGAACAGCGCCCTCAAGGACCGCCTGCTCGAAAACTATCGAAAGCGATCGCCGCTGCTCTAAATCCTTTTTGGAAAGTCAAAATCAATCAGTTGTCCGGCGAGGTTTGCGACCAGCTTCCACTGCTCGACAGCCAGCCGGATCGTCGCCACGGCACAGGTCGGCATCTGATCGATCCGATTGCCGGCCAGCTGATTTACCAGACAGCCGACGGCGGGATTATGGCCGATCAGCATCGCGGTGGCGCAGTGGTCCGGC